>NZ_JALKFW010000204.1:0-110765 GCF_023243055.1 Frankia sp. AgPm24
CGAGGAGCAGCCAGACCCGGAACCGGCAAGTAGCTAGTTTTCGAACAACACTGCCTCAAACAGCTTGACGGGTTCCGCCGCACCGAGCGGTTGGCTGTGCTTCAACGGGTCGAGGCCCGCCTTCAGTCGCTCGCCGCGATTCTGGCCATTGCACGTTCCTTGCTGATTGTTTCCGTCCGTCAGCACAGGAACATGTCTTCCACGCGCGAGCGGGTACCTTCGTGGCGAGAGCGTCGACCCGGAAACGCCCAGCGGCCGTGGAGAACCCCGTGTCCTTCTTGGCCGCGAGGACATAGCCGATCCGGTGTGCTTCCAGCCAGTCGATTGGCTCGGGGTAGGCGCCATAAACCCCGATCTGACAGTTCTCGATCCTGCCTACCGTGCCACTGCACTGACGTTACACTCCTGCCGACATGGTTCCTTTCTTCACGAAACCTGTCTCATCGACCACCAGCACCTCGTCCGGTTCGGTCAGATGCTCCACCGCATAGGCCGCTACCACGTCGCGTACCCCGTCGGCGTCCCACGCGTACTCGTTCAACAACCGCTGCATCTTCTGCGGCCCGGACTCACAGCCGAACTCCGCGAGCGTCCACCCGTACTTCCGCTCGGTCCGAGACAACAACCCTGCCTCCCACATCACCACATCCACCTCGGATACACTCTGAGCCGCGGCCACCGTGGTCTCTCGCTTTGTTTCCACAAAACATGGAGAAACACACGGTGGCCGCTCTGTCGCCCGCACCGCACCGCACCCGAAGCAAGAGATCACATGCCGACCACTGTCACTGTAATACTGGTCCGAGAACGGACCAGCGCGGTTGGTCAGACCTCGGCGACGTCGCCGGTGTAGGTCGTGAACGTCGTGCCGCAGCCCGCCGCGTGGTTGCGGACCTCGGCCCTCTCGGGCGTCGCGGCCCAGGCATTGAAGGCGTCCTCACTGTGCCAGAACAGCTCGGCGACGAGGTACGGCGTGCCGCCCTGTGGGTGACTGAGCTGGAAGCTGACCAGCCCGGGCGAGGCCTTGACGAGGGGGATGTGCTCGTCGGTGTAGCGGCGGTCAAAGGCATCTTTGTCGGCAGGCTCGTCATAGACCACGGTCAGTCGGTACATCGGGCAGTTGCCTCCTTGAGTGGTTGTCGAATCTCTTGGGGTTGTTGGGGATATCGTAGGCGGCGTCACAGAGCTGGCCCGAACACCGTCCAGCTTCGCGCGGTGAGCAGCGCGATGAGTTCGGTCTCGATGTTGCGCCGGAAGTGCGATGTCCGCCGATGCTCCGCGAAGGCGGCTTGCGACTCGTAGCGTTCCACGAGCGCGAACTCGTCTGGGTTGTCGATGCTCTGGTGGGCGTCGAACTGTAGGCAGCCCGGCTCGGCTGGCAGCCGCAGCGCATGCACGGCGAAAGAGATCGCGTGGTACCAGCCGCGGAGCAGAAGCAGGTCGGCCGCGGCGTCCTCGACAACCGCGTCCAGCCGCGTCCAGCCGCGTCTGCCACTCGGCGTCGCCGAGGTCGGCGCAGCTGGTGCGGAGCGTCTACGGTCGTGGGGACGGCACGATCTGCAGGGGCGGTCCATCAGGCGTCTGCTGGGTCCCCGGTGGCCAGCGAGGCGACCTGTTCGTCGGTCAGGCCGGTCTTTCCGGCGTGGACAGCGATGTGGATGCCCCTTGGATGCTTTGAAGGAAGACACCGCGGCCTGCGACCTCACGACACAATGGAGCGTGCCCGAGGCCTCGTGTCGGAGGCAACCATCATCAGCCGCGCCCACGGGATCATCGCTGGCCTACAGCTGGTGGACCTCGTCATGCACCACATTGACCCCAGCGTCAGTATTAAACCTTACCTCGCCGGCGGCGACACCGCGAAACCGGGAGACATACCGGTTCAGCTGCACGGTCCGGCTCGAAGCCTCATCACCGGTGAACGGGCCGTCACTGAGCCTTTCCCGTGCGCCCAGCAGACTGGAGGTGACGCCGTGTAAACGGCTGATCTACCTTTCGTAAGCTCGTCGTCGCTTGCCGGTGGAAGTCCGGTCCGGGTAGCTGCCAGGAGGCCCGGTAGCAGGCTGGCGGCTTCGTCTGGAAACGGGTGGGGTCGAAGCCCAGCGTCAAAGGCCCTGTAAGGGGGAGCGACAGTGCGGTCCGTAGCATCACGCGAAGCCTGCGGCGTCGTTACTCAGCCCGTTCTGTGAACGGGACAAGGGAGTGCCGAGCCTCTCGGGATCGAGGCGAAGGCCATGGAAGCGGCGAAGAACCTGGAATTGCAGCCGTGAGGAACTCCCCGGCGTATAGGGGTGCGGAACGTACTGACAGTGGCGGCGGGAACTGGGGAGGCCCTCCCTGGCCCGGCAGGCTGCGGAAACCTGCCGGAGAGCTGTGCCCTATAACCGGTGATCCCGGGAAGTGGGTTACGGGCCGGGTGGGCGTCGGAGGCGGCCATATTACCGATCGAGCTGACCGGACAACATAACCGGCGGTGAGGGAAGGGCCGCTGCTTCGTCGATGCGTGGAGTTGAAAGGTGGGGCCCGGTGAGTGCCATGGTTGCTAGTCCCACCGCTGGAGGATCCCGTGCGGATTCGGTCCGAGCCTTGCAGCACACGCTCTACCGGACGGCCAAGGCCGATCCCGG
Organism: Frankia sp. AgPm24; assembly: GCF_023243055.1. Taxonomy (NCBI): domain Bacteria; kingdom Bacillati; phylum Actinomycetota; class Actinomycetes; order Frankiales; family Frankiaceae; genus Frankia; species Frankia sp. AgPm24. The sequence goes on from NZ_JALKFW010000204.1 coordinate 2,628, forward strand.
ACGGAGGTTCCATGCGCTCTCGGACAAAGTCCACCGTAGGGATGTCTTGGAGCGCGCGTGGGTTCAGGTGCGCGCCAACAGGGGGGCATCTGGCGTCGACCACACCACGGTGGCTCAGGCCGAGGAGTACGGAGTTTCCCTGCTCCTGGACGAGCTGGCCGCCGAGCTGCGGGAAAGAACGTATCGGTCACTACCGCTGCGGCGGGTCCTGATCCAGAAACCTGGGGTGAAGGGCGAGCTCAGGCCGTTGTCGATTCCCGCTGTTCGTGACCGCATCGTGCAGACAGCTACGAGGATCGTGCTCGAGCCGGTCTTCGAGGCTGACATGGCCGAATGTTCGTTCGGGTTCCGCTCACGGCGTTCGGCGCACGACGCCCTGCGGGTCCTCGTGGATGAGGCCGCGCGGGGCAAGCGGTGGGTGGTGGAGACGGATATCGCCGACTGCTTTACGGCGATCCCGTTTGACGGGTTGATGAGAGCGGTCGAGGAACGGGTCTGTGACCGGGGACTGCTCAGGCTGGTGCGCGAGATCCTGCGTGCCGGCGTGATGCGGGACGGCGAGGTCCGGCGGGAGGCCAGCGGGGTCCCGCAAGGGGGTCCTTTGTCCCCGTTGCTCTGCAATGTCTACCTACACCGGCTGGATCGGTCGTGGGATGAGGGTGACGGGACGCTGGTACGTTTTGCCGATGACCTGGTCGTGATGTGCTGGTCGCAAAGCCAGGCGGAGCGGGCGCTGGAATGCCTGACCCGGTTGCTGGCTGACCTGGGCTTGGAGCCCAAGGCAGCCAAGACCCGTATCGTCTGCCTCCAGCCCGGTGGAGGGGGCTTTGATTTTCTGGGCTTCCACCACCGGCTCGTGCGGTCCCGAGGAGACCGCGGCAGGCGAAAGATGACATTCCTCGCTCGCTGGCCTTCGGACAAGGCGATGCGACATGCCCGTGACCAGATTCGGGAGATTACCGACCGGTCGCGGCTGTTGTTATCGCCGCAGGTGATCGTGGAACGGCTCAACGCGTTCCTGCGTGGTTGGGCTGGCTACTTCCGCTTCGGGCATTCTGCCCGGCGCCTCGGCGCGATCAGGAGGTTCGCGCAGGAGCGACTGGCCCGGTTCGTACGGGCCCGTCATAAACGCAGCATGGGGTTCGGCTGGTGGGTGCTGTCGCGCTCGCGGCCGGTTGACCTCGGCCTGATCGGCCTGTATGGGATCACTGTTTCGCCCAGGGCTGGGAAGACCTGGCGGGAGAAATCGAATGCCGGCGGTGAACGGCGTCGGTAAGCCGTGTGCGGGAGAACCGCATGCACGGTTTGACGGGGGGCGGCTGGAAACGGAGCATTGCCAGGGACGGCCGGGATGAAAAACGCGCGGGAAACCGTACGGACAAAGGTACCGGACCATGTGCCTACAGCGAGATGCCGCCGCGCCAGTCGTCTACCCTACTGTAACTGGTCGTCGCGTTCCGTCTTCTGGCGGCGGAACGTGAGCGTGTCGGCACGCGGAACGGGAGGCGGAAGCTTGGCTGCGCCGACCAGGCCATGGTCGTGATCCGCTGGTTCTGCGACGGCACCAAGGTCAGAAGGCTCTGCGAGGATCACGGGATCAGGAGGAGTGTGTGCTACCGCGCGATCCACGAGGGTCGCGCGCTGCTGGCCTGGCAGATGCCTGACCTGCGCAATGCTCTGATCGCCGCGAAGATGGCCGGCTACGACCATGTGATCGTCGACGGCACGCTCGTGGAGACCGACCGTCTGTGCGTGCCCGGCCCGACGAAGAGCGTGGACCTGTGGTGGTCGGGCAGGGCCCACCACCACGCGGGCAACGTCCAGGTCGTCACCGCCCCGGACGACGGCTTCCGGTTGTGGGTCTGCGATGTCCGGCCCGGCCGGGAGCACGACCTGACCGCGCTGCGCGCCTCCGGGGCGATCCCGGTCCTCACGGAGTGGACAGGCGACGAGCTCCACCGGGTCCTGTTCGATCTCGGTTACGAAGGGTGCGCAACTCAGGAGGGTCCGCTCGCGATCCCGTTCAAGAAGCCGAAGGGTGGCTCCCTCACCGACGACCAGAAAGGCCACAACAGGATCCACAACGCGCTGCGCGCTGTCGGCGAACGCGGAAACGCCCTGCTCAAGGGCACTTTCGGTGTCCTGCGTAATGTCACGATCGACCCCTGGCGGATCGGCTCCGTCGCGAAGGCATGCCTCGTGCTGCTCCACATGGAGCACCAGCGCACCACCTGAAGACCAACCCATACACACAGGGTTGTCGCTACTGAAAGCGACGACAGGTTACCGGGAAAGGCTCACTGTATCGCCCCGGCTAGTGCCGTACGCGTACATCCGGCGGAAATGCGTCCTGACCATCGGTCGAAACATGCTTGACCTGCGCCGCGTCCTCGACCTCGAGCAGGGACTCGGCGTGTCGCTCCGCCTCGAACGCCGCCGCCCCGCCGCGCACCCCGAACAGTCGTTTGCTGGCGATCAGATAGGCGACCGCGGCGACGTTGACGACCAGTGCCCCGATTCGCAGCACCGTGATGCGCTCGGTCAGTTCGTAGATCTCCAGCGGTAGGAATGCCGATGTGGCGACGACCGCGAAGTACTCGCCCCAGCGCTTGAGCAGCCACAACCCGACCGCCTCGACGATCTGTACCGCCGCATAACCGAACAGCAGGCATGCCACCAGCAGCAGAGTGTTCGGCTCGGTGTGGAGAAGATGGCGCAGATGTTCGATGGTCGGCGAATGGTCCAGGTCGAGATGCAGCACGTCCGCCAATGGCCGAGCGGCGGGCACCGCCCGGTCGAACAGCTGCTGGACCTGCCCCTCCGAACGGCGAAACCGCAGGATGGCGTACCCGATCAGCACCATCAGCAGGGCCCGGACGAACCGCTCCGCCGCGAGCAGCCGCAGGACGGTGGCGTCGCGCAGCGCCCGTCCGCGCAGCAGCAGCGGCGCGTCCTGAGCCGGGCCGGCGAGCTTCGGCGCGCCCGGCACGAAGTCCCCGCACCGCAGGCACCGCCAGCTCGGGCCGGCCGGCGTCACCGCCGTCAGCCGCGCGGCGAGCTCCGGCTCGTCCGGCCGGTAGGTGACGTGCCCCTTGCGCGCACAGGCCCGCAGCTCCCAGTCCACCCGCATCCCCTTCAACCCGGCCGTCAGCGTCGGCCGTCGACGCCGACGGTCACCGAGTCTGGCAGCTTCGCCGACCGGTCGAGCGGCGCCTGGCGCTCACCCGACACCTCGGGGCGATGCGGCGGCGGCGGTTCGGCGATGGCCGGGCGTCCGGCCGTGACGGTGTGCACGCCGGCGGCCAGCAGGGCGAGGGCGGCAGACCCGGCGATCAGCAGGCAGACACCGGTCCAGCCCAGCAGGTCGTACTGGGCGACGGTGTGCTGTCCGGCCTGCCCGCCATGCGGCCCCCCTGGATCGAGAACCAGTCATACTGGTTCTCAAGGTACCAGTTAGACTGGTTCGACGAGGCGTATCGTCGGATCATGGCCTCCGCCTCCGTCGGGCACGCCTTTCGGTCCGGGTCGGGCCGCCTGTGCCTCGACTTCATCCGCACGCTGCGCCACCGCGGCACCTCCACCCAGGTCGAGGAGCTGCCCGACGCCGCCGCCGTGGCGGCCTGGCTCGACCGGTTCGGCCCATGGTCGGCGCTTCCCGGCCCCCGGCCGGTGCTGGACGGGCGGGCGGCCCAGACCCGCGAGCTGCGCGAGGCCATCCACCAGCTGATTGTGGTCGGCCGCGGTTCGGGCGGTTCCGCGCAACCCCCTGCCATCGTTGGCTGCCCCCCGTCCGCGCGGGAGATCGTCAACGCGGTGGCGGCCTGGCCGGTGCCGGCGCCCCGGCTGGACGACACCCTGGGCCTGTCCTGGCATGCGGACGACCCGGTGGCCGCGACCCTCGCCCTGATCGCCCGGGACGGCCTCGACCTGGTCGCCTCGCCCGCGCTCGCCCGGGTGCACGAGTGCGCCGGCCCCGACTGCCGCGCCCTGTTCCTTGACGGCTCCCGGCCAGGGCAGCGTCGCTGGTGCTCGATGAACACCTGTGGCAACAAGGCCAAGAAGGAAAACCTGCGCACCGCCCGTCCCCGGTAGGACGGCGCCGCGGCGGGTCACGGGAACCATGCGGATCACGGAGACCAGCGCGGTTCCGGCCGGCACTGGATTCACGACGTCGATTCCGCAACTGATCCCACCGAGCTGTGGGAACGGTTCTACGCCGAGGGTGAGCCATGGAGCGGTCGAGCCAACCCGGCCCTCGTCGACGAACTGGCCGAGCGCCCCATCGTGGTCCGCCCGGCCGGGTCCATCCCGTCCGGCACCGTGCTGGATCTTGGCTGCGGCACCGGGGGTGACGCGATCTGGCCGGCTGGTCAGGGCTGGCAGGTCGATGCCGTCGACATCTCCCCGACCGCACTGGCGCGCGGGGCCGCCGCGGCGCAGGCGCTTGGCCTCGGCGAACGGATCCGCTGGTCCAGCCACAACCTCGACACCGACGTCCCCGCCGGCAGCTGGGACCTGGTCACCACGGCCTACCTGCACTCGCCGGTCCGGCTGGACCGCGAGCAGATCCTGCGCCAGGCCGCCGCGGCGGTGGCCGCGGGCGGCACTCTGATCATCGTCGGCCACCTGGGCGCGCCGTCCTGGATGACCGAGCCGCCGGCACACCTCGACCTGCCCACCCCCGAGGAGATCGTCGCCTCCCTCGACCTGGCCGGCTGGACCGTCGTCGCGGCCCGCGCCGTCGTGGTCCCCAGCGTGGCGTCCCCCGAGGGTGTGCCCGGCACCCGCACCGACAGCGTCGTGCGGCTGCGGCGCACCGGCTGATCCGGGTCTCAGCCGCGCTGGCCGGCGGTGGACGTCGGGTGGGAGCGGGAGCGGGCGCGGATGTGGACGCGTTCGCCCTGCGGGCCGAAGATGCTGAGAATCTCGACGGGATGCTCGTCGGCGCCGCCGAACCAGTGCGGTACCCGGGTGTCGAACTCGGCTGCCTCACCCGGGCCGAGCACGAAATCATGCTCGGCGAGAACGATCCGCAGCCGGCCACTGAGCACGAACAGCCACTCGTAGCCCTCGTGGCTCCTCTGGTCCGGCTCGCGCCGCTGGCTTCCGGCGGGAAGGATCATTTTGAACGTCTGGATCCCGCCGGGCCGCCGCGACAGCGGAATCGCCGTGATGCCACCGAAGGAGATCGGCGTGCCGTGCACGCGGGGATCGCCGGTGGGTGGAGAGCCCACGAGCTCGTCGAGGGGCACCCCGTAGGCGCGGGCCAGCGGTAGCAGCAGCTCCAGGGTGGCCTTGCGCTGCCCCGACTCGAGTCGCGACAACGTGCTGGTGGAGATGCCGGTGGTCGCAGACAGGGCCGCCAGCGTCGTCTCCCGCTCCTGCCGCAGTCGCCGCAGCCGTGGCCCGACGGCCGCCAGCGCCGTCTCCAGTTCGCCGTCGTGCGCCTCGCGTGCCATTCCAGCAATCTATGCGCAACACGGGCGGTGCGTCGCACGCCGCCCGCTGTGCACCGGCCGTTGATGACCGCCCGGCTGGGTCAGGTACCGCGTTCGCGGTGCGGTACCGCCCAGAAATGTTGCATAGAGCACATAAATGAACGCCTCGAGTGGTCTTTCTGTCACTCTTCCCTTTCATATGCTCGCTTTGAGTGGCCCCCGGTGGCGCAGTGGTCGCCGCGGTGGACGAGCTCGAGCGGCGCACGGATCGATGAGAGATCGACGTTCGGGGGCATCTCAGTGGATCTTCATCTGGACGGTAAGGCTGCGCTGGTCACGGGCGGATCGCGAGGCATCGGCCGCGCCATCGCTCGGCGGCTGGCCGCGGAAGGAGCTCGGGTCGCCCTCTGCGGACGCGACCCGGAGACGCTCGCTCGCACCGCCCGCGACCTGGCGGCCGAGGGGCCGGACGGCGCCAGCGCCGACGTGTTCACCTGCGTGGCCGACGTGACCCAGCCCGGCGAGGTCGAGCGCTTCGTCGACTCCGCGGCCGGGGCGTTCGGCCGGGTCGACCTGCTGGTCGCGAACGTCGGCGGCATCGTCGGCGGTGGCCTGCTCGAATCCACCGCGCAGGACTGGGCACAGACCTTCGAGCTCAACGCCGGCCATGCCGTGCGCGCGCTGCGCAGCGCCGTCCCGCACCTGACGGCGAGCGGCGGCGGCTCGGTGGTCATCATCTCGTCGGTCGCCGCGGTGAAACCGGCTCCGTTGGCCCAGTACGGTGCGTCCAAGGCCGCGGAGGTCTACCTCGCTGCCGCCTTTGCGCGGGAGCTGGCCCCGTTGAAGGTGCGGGTCAACGCGGTCAGCCCGGGCTCCGTTCTCTTTCCCGGTGGGGCCTGGGAAAGCTACTCCAAGCAGGACCCGGACGGGTTCGCCGAGTTCGTCCGCCGGGATTTCCCCGCCGGTCGGCTCGGCACCGACGACGAGGTCGCCGACGTCGTCACCTTCCTGCTGTCGGAACGCGCCGCCTGGATCAACGGTGCCGACATCACCGTCGACGGCGCCCAGGGCCGCCCCACCGCCTTCGGCTACTGACCACGTCCCGGTGTCAGGAGTCAGGGGTGTCGGGAGTCAGGGGTGTCAGGAGTCAGGGGTGTCGGGAGTCAGGGGTGTCGGGAGTCAGGGGTGTCGGGAGTCAGGGAGGAGGGCGAGCCACGGCACCGCGCTGCGGGCGGCGACGAGGGTCTCGGCCTCGCTCGGATACTCCAGGCCGGAGAAGTACAGGACCGGCGTCCAGGCGCCCATGTCCTCCGGATCGCGGCGGAACTCCTCGAAACCGAACGTCCCGTCGGGGCGGCGGAAGATGTCGACACAGCGATCAGCCTCAGCAGTCTGCAGGCTGGCAAGTACCACCCAGGATCGATCGAGTCGCGCGGACATTCCTGGATGGTAGTGCCGCCCGCCGGCTGCATTCAGGCCGGCGGTGCGGTGCCGTTCTTCCATCCGCGGAAAGCGGTGAGCAGGGTTTCGCGCAGGTCGGGTGTCAGATCGTCCGAGGCCAGTGCGCCGGTGAGTCGTACGGTCTGGCGCATCTGTTCCACGTAGGTGCCGCAGCCGTCGCACAGGTCAAGATGATCGGTGAAACGGCGCCGGGTGTCCGGGTCGAGGGCGTCGTCGAGATAGGCGGTGACGAGCTCGACGAGCTCGTTGCAGTCGATGTCCAGGCCGCGGGTCAAGAACATGCCTCCGTCCTCATGCCGGTTCCTCGTGGATGTAGTCCTCCAGCGCCTGGCGGATGCGCGCTCGTCCGCGGTGCAGCAGCACGCGCTGGTTGCCCGGTTCGAGGCCGAGGATCGCGCAGACCTCGGCCGCGTCAAGGCCCTGGACGTCGCGCAGGTGCACGACCGCGCGCTGGCCGGGTGGCAGGGCGCGGATGGAACCGGCCCGGATCGACCGTCGGGCCGGCCTGCGCCTGCGGCCCGGTCTGATCGGTGGGAAAGGCACTGCTGAACGGGACGCTGCGGCGTTCCCGCGCGCCCCGAGTGCGGGCGATGTTGAGCAGGATGCCGAACACCCAGGTCCGCAGGCTGGATCGGCCCTCGAACCGGTCCAGCCCGGTGAGCACGGCCAACCACGTCTCCTGCACGACCTCCTCGGCCACGGTCCGGCCGGGTACCCGATCAGCTCCGCGAACGCCTGCTCATCCCCGCAGCGCCCGCACCAGATCGGCCTCATCGGACGTGGTGGTCGACGCCGACCCGGTATACCTCGGTTGCCGAGCCTCCACACCGACACCATAGGCAGTTTTCGTGAGTCAGGGGCTCCACGGTCGAGGTGCGAGGCGCGGTCGCTGGGCACGGCGGAGATCGGGCTGAGCGACCACGGCTCGTGGGATGGCTCCGAGCCTGGCAGCGACAGAGCCGCACCGCGCACGGGTGATGGTCGGGTGGTGCCGGCCACCCGACAGCAGATCGGCGAAGATGATCGGGCCCGCCCGTAACAGCGGGCCGGTTCAGCGCACTCACCGGTATGACCACTGTTCGCCACAGCCCACAGCCCACTGCCCGCCGGTCCGCGCTCGAGGCAGCTCCCGGGTCCGCCGGCGGCGCCGCATCCAGGTGTCGGAGGATCGCCGTTGTTCTGTGACCCCGCCCTCGCCGCCCGCATCGAGCGGGCCGAGGTGCAACTGATCACTGAGAGCAGTGTCGCCGCCCACGGCCGTCGACGGGGCGACCCGCCGGGGTTCGCGATCCCCGTGGCGAGCTTCGCCGAGGACGGGTCGCCGCTCAACAAGGTTGCCGGGCTCGGGTTCGACGGCGTGCCGGAGCCGGCCGAGCCGGCCGAGATCGAGCGGGCGTTCGCTGATCTCGGCACGCCGGTGCAGGCTGAGGTCGCCACGCTCGCCGACCCTGCGATCGTCCTCCTGCTGACCGGACGGGGCTACCGGCTCGTCTCGTTCGAGAACGTGCTCGGACGTGCGCTGCCCGGTGACCACTGCCCGGTCACCCCGGCCGGGATCGAGATCAGGCCCAGTGGGCAGGATGAGATCGACCGATGGCTCGAGGTCATGGCGGACGGTGTCGCCGTCGCGGACACCGACGGGGTCCCGTCGCACGAGGAGTTCGCCCGGGAGGTCCTCCTCGGGGCCATGCGTGATCTCGCAACGGCCGACGGGGTCAGGCGGTATGGCGCCTGGCACGACGGGGTGTTCGCCGGCGGCGCCAGCCTGCGGATCTCGGCCGGCATCGCGCAGTTCGGCGGGGCGGCGACCGTGCCGGCACACCGTCGCCGCGGCATCCAGTCCGCGCTGCTCGCGGCCCGGCTCGCCGACGCCACCGCGGCCGGCTGCGAGGTCGCCGTGATCACCACCCAGCCGGGTTCGACATCCCAGCACAACGCCCAGCGCCGCGGATTCGACCTGCTTTACACCCGAGCCATCCTCGTCCTGGAGACACGATGACCGACCCCTCCCAGCGGCCCGGCCCGGTGCGGCCCGCCGGCCAGGCCGGGCCGAACATCCAGCTGTACGAAGGGGACCGGCGTGAGCTGCGTGCCCTGTTCGAGCTGGCCGAGGACTCCGCCGTCCAGCTTGCCGCCTACCTGTCACTCGGCCGGGTGCTGGTGGCTCGGATCGGCACGGACCTGGTGGGACATCTCCAGGTGGTCCCGACCGAGTACCCCGACCACCCCGACCACCCCGTTCAGCCCGGTTCGTCCGAGGGGCGAACGCCCGAGATCCGGAACATGGCGGTGCTGACGGCGTACCAGGGCCGGGGTGTCGGCCGGGCCCTGATCGCGGCGCTGGTCGATCTGCTCGTCGGCGAGGGGGCGACGTCCCTGCTGGTCGCGACCGGGGCGGCGGACGTCGGCAACCTGCGTTTCTACCAGCGGTGCGGCTTCCGGTTCCGGTCCGTCGAGCGCGATGCCTTCACCGCGGCCACCGGGTATCCGCCGGGCCTCGTCGTCGACGGTATCGAGCTGCGGGATCGCGTCTGGCTGGACCTGGACCTGCCCGCCCGGCCACCACGCACGGGCCGCCGGGCCAGGTAGAGGAAAGGTAGGAGAAAGGTCAGTCTCCCAGTCGCACGGAGCCGCAGCCGGGCCTGCCCGACACGGCGTCGTTGTCCTGTGGCAGGGCGTCGAGGGGGGCCGGTGGGACGGTCATGCTGCGCAGGCGCACGAGACGGGCACCATCGAACCGGTAGTACGTCCGGGTCAGGGTATAGACGTTCGGGGCGGTGCTTGGTCCGTTCGCGATGGCGAGGGCGGCGTCCGGGACCGTCGAGGGCCGACACGACCAGGACTGGACCGATCCGGTCGAGCCGCCGTACGCCAGGGCTGCCTGATCGCCGTCGAGGGTGACCAGAAGCAGGTGACCGTCGACGTACCGGAACAGGGTCGAGACCTCGAAACCGGCTCCCCGGTCAGCCTGGACGAACACCTCGGCATGGCCGTCGCGGTCGGCATCGGCGGCGCCCAGCACGCGCACGCTCGAGGGGTCGCCGACCTGGAAGCCGACGCTGTCCGATCCGCCGCCGGAGTAACGCGTCAGCAGCCGGGCGCCGGTGACGCTCAGCGTGTCGGGTCGGCCGTCACCGTCGACGTCACCGTCGATCGCGGGTCGGTTGGCCGGCGGTGATCCGTGCGGGGGGGTCCCTCCCCCCGCCCCCGGCGTTCCCCGGCCGGCACCGCTGCCGGGTGATCGATGTGGTGTGGCCGCCCCGCCCGGGGCGGTCGTGGCCGGCGTGGTGACCGGCACGGCGGACGTGGAGATGGTCGTCGGGCTGGGCGGGACCGTGCCCACCGCTGCGGGTGACGAGGAACCGGCGGAGCAGCCTGCGCTGAGGAGGATGCCGGCGATGACCGTGGTGGGGGCAAGCCGGCGGGTGATCATGAGAAGGGAGCGCACCTCGAGGAACTCCTCGCAGAGTCGTGGCGGGAGGCGGTCATGGGCGGACCGTCAGCGGCAGAACCCGGTGACGTCCACGAAGATCTGGATGACGTCCCAGGCATCCGGTTCGACGATCTTCTGGACGGTTCGGGCGATCGGTACCTGCTTCGTCCTCGCGTCGAGCCGCTCCCGGGCGTGGGCCCGGGATCCGCGGTCCGGGGCGAGCGCCCTGACCAGCCCGGCCGCGCCGACGAGGGCCAGCAGGACGGCGGTGCGGTCGTCCACCGTGGTGTCCACGGTGAGGGCGGCGCGGGCCCGGGCGACGACGGCGTCCCGAAGGTCGGTCCGCAGCACCGGGTGCCGGGTGACCGGGACGAACAACACCTGGTCGCGACGTCGGCCGAGCAGTCCGCCCGCCACCATGTGATCCACCAGGCGAGATCGCATCCCGTCGAACTTCTCGTCGAGCCGGCGCAGCTGGGTGGTGCCGCGTCGCCCCCGGACGGTGCCGAGGTACTGGTGTACCTCGGCGAGCAGGGGGTGCGGGGGCGGGCCGCCGATCGACACCAGCCGCCCACGTTCGACCGTCGCGTGCCCCGAGAGGGCCAGCTCCGCGACGAACGCACCGCACAGGGCGACGGAAACCGTGTCCCCGGACGTGCCGAGCGCAGTTCCACGCTGCGGATCCAGCGCCAGCAGCAGCAGCTCCTCGGCCAGCAGCAGGGGGTCTCCGGCGGTACCACCGTGATCCATCCAGGGCGGGGTGACGCCCGTCGTGGTGTGGTCAGCCCCGGCGCCCGGTGGCGACTGCCAGGATTCGCTACTCATCGTCACTCCTGCTCGGCTGGTCGACCTTCACCTCCATGGCGTGACGCGGCTGTTCCCGCGCCGTGCCATGTCCAGAAGTACCGGCCTGCGAAGGTGACAGGGGAACCTCGGCAGGGGGATCGCCGACCGGAACCCCGGTGATCATCTGACTGCCGATGCGTTCCGAGCGGGCCTGGGACGGACCACGGCCGGTTGCCGCCATGGCACGCCGATGGCACGACCGTGGCACGACCTCGGCTGCTGACGTCGGCTGGATGACAGCCCGGCGGGGGATGGCGGCACGGCTGCTGTGGGTTGCCACCGACATGCCGCTGGGCGAATTCGACAGTAGTGTGCACTCACGGTGACAGCCGACGTGGTGAGGGTCGAGATCGAGCCTGAGGCCGAGATCGCACCCGTAGCCGGGCCTGTCGCCGGGCCCGCGGTCGCGCTCGGGATCGAGGCGCAGGCGCCGCGTGGCCTGCGGCGGTTCGTTGGCCGGGAGCGCGAACTGGCGATCCTCGCGCGGGCTGCGGAGCTTGCGGCGGGTGGGCGTCGCCAGCTGGTGGTGGTGTCGGGCGAGGGCGGGATCGGCAAGACCCGGTTGTGTGAACAGGCCGCGGAGCAGGCCGAACAGCGGGGGTTGCGGGTGGTGTGGGGATACTGCTGGCCCTACGGCGGAGCTCCACCGCTGTGGCCGTGGTCGGCGGTCCTCACCGGAATCGTCGGTGATCAGGGCGCGCGGCTGCTGGCCGACGATGACGGCGGCGCGACGGTCGACCGGGAGCGGTTCGCCCGCTTCCGCGCGGTCGCGGACCTGCTGGCCCGTGCCATCGACGGGACACCGACCATGGTGGTCATCGACGATCTGCAGGCCGCCGACGAGGGCACGCTGCTGCTGACCCGTTTCGTCGGGCGAGTGCTCGGCCGGGCCCCGCTGCTGGTCGTGCTGGCCCGGCGTCCGGGCGGGCGGCCCGGAGAGGCGGCCCGCGGCGTCGAAGCAGGTGGGAAGGCCGGGGAAACGGTCGAGGAACCTGACGACTCGGATCAGGCCCGACTGCTCGCTGATCTCGAGGGGGACGCGGTCGTCCTCCCGCTGCGCCGCTTCGACCTTGCCGACACGGCCGCCTTCCTGACCGCCCACGGTCTGGGCGGTCAGAACACCGCGGGCGCGGACGGCGCGGCCAGGACCGAGGGAGCGGTCGGTACCGAGAAGGCCTCGGATGGCCGGCGGCTGGCGCGGACGGTGCTGCGGGTCACCGGGGGCAGTCCGTTGCTGCTGGGGCGGGCCGTGGCGCGGGATTCCGTTCGGCCGGGCCTGGCCGGAGTGGAATGGATGATCGACGGAGCGGTGGCCGAGCTGTCCGCGGCGAGCCGCCACGTGCTGGGGCTGTGTGCCGTGCTCGGTCCCGGTGCCTGGGCCGGGGACATCGCGGCACTGGCCGGGCAGCCTGTGCCGGTGGCGCTCGAGGCGCTCGCCGAGGCCCAGCGCGCCGGGCTGGTCGAGCCGGCGGGCCTGGACCGTTTCGCCTTCGGCCACGACCTGGTCCGCCAGGTTGCCGCGACGACGCTCACCGCGGCCGAGCGGTTCGACGCCCATGCCGCGGCCGCCGCACTGCTGGGTGGACGGCGAGGCGGTGAGCCCGAGCCGTGCCCCGAGGTGCTGCTCCGCCGGGCCCACCACGCCCTGGCGGCTGCCCCGCGTTCGGGGATCGACGCGGCCCTCGCGGTCGAGGCCGCTCGGGCGGCGGCCCGCGCGGCCCGAGCCGCCTGCGACCACCGGCAGGCCCTCGCCCTGGTGGAGTCGGCGGTCGCCGTGGCCGACACCCACCCACAGCTGGCCGGGCGCGCCGAACTCCTGGCCGAACTACTGGTGGAACGCGCCGAGGCGCTGCTGGCCCTCGGCCGGCTGGCCCCCGCCCGGGTCGCCTTCGCCGAGGCGGCAGCGCAGGTCGACGGCAGGCGCACCCCGCAGCTGTACGCCCGGGTTGCGCTGGGCTCGGGCGGCAGATGGCTCAACGACCAGCGTGACCCGCTGGACCGTCGTCGGATGCTGGCGATGACGCGGGACGCCCTCGCGGGTCTGGCGACCGAGGAAGACGCCGTGCTCCGCTCGTTGCTGGCCGTGCGCCTGGCGGCGGAGGCCGTCCACGACGGTGGTTCGCCGGACGCCGTGCAGGTCGCGTTGACCGAGGTCCGCCGCACCGGCAACCGCAGGGCACTGGCCCAGGCGCTGTCCCTGGCCCACCACAGCATGCTCGGCCCCGAGCAGGTCCACACCCGGCTCACCCTGGCCGAGGAGATGCTCGCCGTCGCCTCCGCCGCGGGCGAGGAGACTCTCGCGCTGGTCGCACTGATGTGGCGGACCGTCGATCTGCATCAACTCGGTGCTCCCCAGGCGGATCACGCCTGGGCACAGCTGCGGAAGCGGGCCGAGGCACAGGGCAACGAAAGCGTCCTGCACATCGCCGCCGCGATGGCGGTGATGCGACTCATCCGGGCCGGGCGTCTCGACGAGGCGGAGGCCGCCGCGCGGGAGTGCCGTGATCTGGGTAACCGGGTCGGTGATCTGGACGCCGTCGCGTACTACGTCACCCAGATCGCCAGCCTGCGCTGGTTGCAGGACCGCAACGTCGAACTGCTCGACCTGGCCGCCGCGGTCACGACGACCCCCGACCTGCCCGCCGCGGACTTCGCCTTCGCCGCCGCGACCGCGGCGATGGCCGCCAGAGCCGGGCGGGTGGACGACGCCCGGGTGGCGCTGGCCCGGCTCGTCGGGTCAGGCCTGAGAAACCTTCCCAGCTCCAGCACCTGGCTTGCCGGCATGAGCGCGCTCGCGGAGGCCGCCGCCCTGACCGGCGACCAGGCCGTCGCGGACGAGGCCTACCGGATGCTCCTCCCGTTCGCGGACCTGCCGGTGATGCCGTCGCTGGCGGTCGCCTGCCTCGGCTCCGTCGAACGGGCGCTGGGGACGGTCGCCCGCCACCGGGGCGATCCGGACCAGGCGGTCGGGCACCATGAACGCGCCCTGAGCGCCAACCTGACGTTCGGGAACCGGCCCGCCGCGGCGATCTCCCGGGCCGACCTCGCGGATGCACTGGAGGCGCGGGCGAACGCGGGCGATCGTCGCCGGGCCGGCGATCTGTGGGCGCAGGCCCACGCCGATGCGGTGGCGATGGGCCTGACGGTTCGGGCCGAACGGTGGTCGGCCCGGCTGACCGTCTCCGCCTCGGGTGCCCTCGCGGTGCTGTCCCACGAGCCGGGTGGCTGGACGATCCGCGCGGACGGCCGCAGCCACACCCTGCCCGACCTGCAGGGGCTGCGTTACCTGGCAGTGCTGCTGGAACGACCGGGTCAGGACGTCACCGTGCTGGAGCTGCGCGGGGCGGCGCTGCTCGAGGCCGGCCACCAGGAGACGGCCGACCGCCAGGCACTCGACGCCTACCGCCGCCGGCTGCGGGAACTCGACGAGGCCCTCGCGGACGCGCAGACGGATGCCGAGTCGGCCGCCGCTCCCGCCTCCGCCCTCGACCGCATCCGCCGACTCCGGTCGGAACGGGAGACGCTGCGTGACCACCTGGCCCGCATCTCGGGTCTCGGCGGACGAAGCCGGACCTTCGCCTCGTCCCAGGAACGAGCCCGGACCGCCGTGCGCAAAGCCGTCACCCGCGCGATCGACGCGATCGACGGGGGCTCACCCGGCCTCGCCGCCGAGCTGAGGACCGCCGTCACCACCGGTCTGACCTGCCGGTACACCCCAGATCCAGACCATGGCCGGCAATGGACCGTGCGCCACTGAGCGCCGGGGATCCTCAGGTGAGGCTACGGCTGCCGGCGACGTCGTACTCCACCACCGAGGCGGACAGCATCGCGGCACCCTGGTCGTCACTCGGGCCGCTGCCGCGGAACGCCTCGACGTCGGCCTGCGTCTCCCACCGCTCGAAGATGTTGATGCGGCCCGGGTCCACCAGGTCGGCGGTGATCGAGAAATCCAGGCACCCGGGTGCACTGCGAGCCTGCTCCACCACCCGCACGCAACCCGCGAGATAGCCCTCCCGCTGGTCCGACGCCACCACCAGATGCCCCGCGACAATCACCATCCGCTGCTCCCATCCTCGTCCCCGATGCGGCCAGTCCTCGTGGCCCACTCTGATGGCCCATCCTCACGGCCCATCCTGGCCGCCATCGGGCACGGCCCCTACGCCTGGCGGTCCGGGCTCCCACGCGCAAAGCCGTGGTCGCAGGTTGCCACTGACAGTGACCGCAGAAGGTGAAATAGTTTTTACCACGAAGAGCCTTATTCATAAGTCACCATCCGAGTCGGTAGAACTCCAACCGGGCGACGATTCGGATGATGTTGGGGAGTTCGGTGAGGCGGCCGCGGTGGCCGGTCGCGAGGATCCTCCAGTTCTTCAGGTGTGCGATGGCGCGTTCGACGGCTGAGCGGCGGCCGGAGATCGTCTTGTTCACGGCTTTCTGGTAGTCGGTGAGCTCGTCGTTCTTCGGTTTCTTGGTGGGTGTGGTGGCGGTGGCGCCCTGGTAGTCGGGGTCGGCGGTCCAGACGGTGGTGTCCAGGAGCGGTTCCCAGCCGCACTCGGTGATCGCTTTGCGGTCGTGGCGGGCGCCGGGGACGGGGGCGGAGACGGCGAGCAGGGTGCCGTCGAGGTCGGCGGCGACCTGGATGTCCAGTCCTTGCCGGTGGCGCTTGCCGGAGTAGTTCTCCTTCGTCCCGGCCCGGTTGCCGGTCGGGACGTCGGTGCCGTCGACGAGGGTTTCCCGGTTGGCCAGGACGTCGACGAAGACGGGTTCGTGCGGGCAGAGGACCTGATCGAGCAGTGGCATGAGCCGTCGGTAGCGGCGGGCGGCCCGTGCGACGGGAGGCGAGGACCTCCTCGATCCGGCCCACGATCTCGGCGATCTCGTCCGTGGACAGCCCCACGGTAGACTGGTAGCGCACCGGCTCCTGCTTCTGTCGAGGGTCGCGATGGCGTCCGCGGCGAGCCGTTCGGTGATCGCGAGCACGGAGGCGTCGGCGGCGCCGAGTGGGAAGTCGCTACTGGGCTTGCGCGGCGGACAGCTGTTGCGCGGACCGCTTGGCCCAGCGCAGGTCGATCTTGCCGGTCGGGGTCCGGGTGAGCGCGTCGACGATGTGGATCTCTCTCGGTACCTTGTAGCCGGCCACGAGGGTGCGGCAGTGCGCCTGGAGTTGCGCGGCGTCGATGCTGTGTCCGGTCCGTGCGACGACGAGGGCGACGACCCGCTCGCCGTAGCGTGGATCGGGTGCCCCGACGACCACGGCGTCCGCGACGGCGCTGTGGTCGGTGAGCGCGTTCTCGACCTCTTCGGGGAAGACCTTCTCCCCGCCGGTGTTGACGACCGAGTTCGCCCGACCCAACAGCACGGCCGTGCCGTCCGCCGCGATGGTGGCCAGGTCGCCCGGCAGGACCCAGCGCACGCCGTCGGCGTCGGTGCGAAAGGTGGCCGCCGTCTTGACCGGGTCGTTGTGGTAGCCGAGCGGGATCCGGCCGCGCCGGGCGATGCGCCCGATGACACCGGAGCCGGGGACGACCGGACGCAGGTCGGTGTCGTCGAGCACCGCGGCGTCCTCGGCGAGGCGGAACGTGCGTGAGCGGCGGGACCAGCCGGTCTCCGTGCCGGTGTGCGCCATCTCCGAACTCCCGAAGACGTTGAAGATCCGTACACCGGGCAGCAGCTCGCCGATCCGGTCGCGCGTCGGCTCCGACAGCGGAGTGCCGCTGTTGACCAGCACGGTCAGCGCGGACAGGTCGTACCGGTCGCGGCCGTAGGTGTCCAGCAGCGGGGCCGCCATCGCGTCACCGACCATGGCGATGGAGCCGACCCGCTCGGCGGCGGCGATCGTCAGGATCCGGGTGGCGTCGAACCGGCGGCCGGTCCACAGCACCACCGTGCCCGCGGCCGCGAAGGCGGTGAGGATGGCCATCGTGGCGGTGCCGTGCATCAGCGGCCCGAGTACGAAACTGCGAGTGGGGGGCGCGGCCACGTGCCGGGTCAGGAACTCCTCGAGTGGCTCGGGGATCGACCCGTCCGGCAGCGGGCGGCGGCAGCCGGCGAAGAACATGTCCTCGCCGCGCCAGATCACGCCCTTGGGCATCCCGGTCGTGCCGCCGGTGTAGATGATGAACTGGTCGTCCCCCGAACGCGGGATGCGCACCGGTGCGATGTCTGCGGGCTCCTGCTCGTACGCGAGCAGCGCGTACCCGGCCGGCCCGGTCCCGGCGGCAGTTCCTTCCCCCACGGGAGTCCCGTCATCCACGGGAGTCCCGTCATCCACGGGAGTTCCGTCATCCACGGGAGTTCCGTCGCCCACGGGAGTCCCGTCCTCAAGGACGACGACGGAGCGCACGCTGGGGACGTCCGGCAGCACGTCGGTCAGGGTGGGCAGGTAACGCTGCTCGACGACGACACTGACCAGGTCGGCGTCGTCGAGCAGGTAGCGCAGCTCCGCCGCGACGTAGCGGAAGTTGACGTTGACCGGGACCGCCCGTAACTTCAGGATGGCGATCATGGTCTCGACCCATTCCGCCCGGTTCATCGCGTACAGGCCGACGTGATCGCCCGGCCCGACTCCGGCCCCGCGCAGCAGGCGCGCGGCCCGGTCGGCCCGCGCGTCCAGCTTGGCGTAGGTCAGGCGTACGTCCCCGGCGACCAGGAAGAGCTGCTCGGGCACGGCGTCGGCGACGAACTCGAAGATGTCCGCGAAGTTGACCGTCAGATCTCCGGCATCGCTCATGAACCCCCCTTGTCGTCCATGTCCCGCCGGGGGGCGTCGGCGAGGTCGGCGGAGCAGCCCGCGGCGATACCTGTTCCGGAGCGTTCCAGGACTACCGCGTCCTCGTCCCGGACGACGGCCTGAATCTGTGGGGTGTAGTCCTTGAAGAAGGCAGCCACCGCGTCGTCGGCCAGCGGGAACCGGGACAGGACGGTGTGGCGGATGGTGCTGCTCGCCGGGGTCGGTCCGGGGTAGAACCGCAGCAGCTCGCCGCCGAGCGGTGACGTGGCGATCACCGAGCACGGGTGGATGCAGTAGATGCAGGTGATGTTCTCGCCGGGAAGCGGTTCCGGTTCCGCGCCGAGCATCTTCAGCGGCACTCCCAGCCGGTGGTGGCGGCCGAACTGGTCGAACGTCACGATGTTGGCGACGGTGCCATGGCCGACGAGTGACTGGGCGTGGACGTACGGGAAGTGGTATGTCTCCTGGAACGCCTCCAGGGCGCATTTCCAGTTCGCCTCGACCTTCACCTCCATCGTCGCCACGACGTCGTGGTGCTCGTAGTCCCAACGCGCGAGTTCGGCATCCAGCGGCCCGAGCTGCCGGTGCACGTCGATCACCCCGTGGGGATCACGGACGGCCCAGACGAAACCGTTGCGTTCCTCGCTCGGGGGTTCGACGAGCCCGCGGGTGGCGGGGTCGTCGAACCCCTTGCGCCGGTCGGGTACCCCGACGAGGGAACCGTCGCTGTCATAGGACCAGCCATGGTAAGGGCAGGTGAACCGGCGGGTGCAGCCAGATCCCTCGGCAACCGTCGCGCCCCGGTGCCGGCAGGCGTTGACCAGCACGCGGGCCCGCCCATCGCCACCTCGGGAGACGATCACCGGCGTACCCATCAGGTCGAACGTGAGAAAGCTGCCCGGTTCGCGGATCGCCCCGCTCGGCGTCACCAGCAGCGGCGCGGAGAACGCCGTGCGCAGCTCCGCCGCCGCGATCCGCGGATCGGTGTAGTTCGCGTTGGGGATACGCATCGTCGTCGGGGCACGATCCCCCACGCCGGCGAGGACGGCGGCGTGCACCCGCGGGGTGAGTTCGCGGATCGGAGCCGGAATCGCGGTGGCGTTCATGACCGCACCCCTCGGGTCAGGCAGGTGTCCTAGTTGAAGGGCTGGAGGCTGTTGGCAACGATCCACATGGAGAAGTACTGGCTCTGCGCGCCGTAGGCCATTCCCAGCGCGACCTTGGCGCCGTCGACCTGGTGCTCGCCGGCAGCGCCGCGCACCTGGTTGGCCGCCTCGGCGAACCGCAGCAGGCCCGAGGCGCCGATCGGGTTGGTCGAGAGCACCCCGCCCGACGGATTGATCGGGAACGACCCGCCGAGTTCGGTCTGGCCCTTGTCGACCAACTGCCAGCCAGCGCCCTCGTCGGCGAGGTGATGGGCCTCCAGCCACAGCGGCTCGTGCCAGGAGAACGGGACGTAGAGCTCGGCGGTGTCGATCTGTTCCCGCGGGTTCGTGATCCCGGCTTCCTGGTACACGTCCTGCGCGCACTGCAGGCAGGCCTGCGGGCGCACCGGGTCGCGGCCGGGGAAGCCACCGGCCTCGCTGCGCGAGGACATCCCGAGGATCCACGCCGGCGGGCGGCCGTCGGCCGCGGCGGCCCGGCCACCCTCCTCGTCGGTGATGACGACCGCGCAGGCCCCGTCGGAGGACGGGCAGGACTCCAGGTAGCGGATCGGGTCCCACATCATCGGCGAGTCGCGGACCTTGTCGATCGAGATGTCGGCGATCTTCAGGTGGGCGTAGGGGTTCTTCAGCGCGTTGAGCCGGTCCTTGACCGCCACCGTCCAGCCGATGTGCTCGGGTGCCCCGCTGCGGTGGATGTACGCGCGCACGAACGGAGCGAAGGAACCGCCTGCCCCCAGCGACGCGCCCCGCCCGCTGCCCAGGGCGAACTGGGCGTTGCCCTCGGACTGCTTCTCGAAGGCGACCGCGAGCACGGTGCGGTGCTTGCCGGCCCGCACGTGCGAGGCCGCGACCAGCCCGGTCGTGCCGCCCACGGAGCCGGCGGTGTGTACCCGGAACATCGGCTTGCCCACCGCGCCGAGCGCGTCGGACAGGTACAGCTCCGGCTTCATCACCCCCTCGAACAGGTCCGGTGCCTTGCCGAGGACGACCGCGTCGATGTCGGCCATCGTCATCCGGGCATCGTCGAGAGCCCGGAACACCGCCTCACGGACCAGGCCGCCGAACGACACGTCGCGCCGCTTCGACCTGTGATGGGTCTGGCCGACGCCGACCACCGCGCAGGGAATCATGACCGGCCCTCCAGCACACAGATCAGGTTTTGTTGCAGGCACGGCCCGCTCGTCGCATGGGCCAGCGCCCGGGTACCGCCGGCGAAGACGTGGTCGGCCGCGTAGCCGATGCGGGCAAGGCCCGTGGCCATGATCGGGTTGGCCCGCAGGGCGCCGCCCGACGGGTTGACCGCCACGTCATCGCCCAGTCCCAGCACGTGGCGCAGCAGCAGCTCCTCGTGGGTGAACGAGGCCTGCAGTTCGGCGACCTCGACCGGGGCGCCCGTACCGAGCCCGGCCTCCCGGGCCGCGATCCGGGTGGACGGCGAGTCGTCGAGGCGGCGAAACGCCGGGTTGTGGCATTCGGTCCGGTGGTCGAACCCGGTGATGTAGGCGGGACGCTCGACGAGCTGACGGGCCCGCTCCCCGGTCGCCAGCACCATGGCCACCGCACCATCGGTGATGGGCGGCAGGTCGTGGCGGCGCAACGGCTCGCGGACGTACTCGCCGGCCAGCAGTTCCTCGACGCTGCCCTTGCCCCGGCTGCGTACCGCCACCTCGGCCATGGCCTTCTCGTCGGCAAGACCGGCGGAGATCACCGCACGGGCCTGCAACGCGGCGAAGGTGACCAGATCGGCCCCCAGCGGCGCCAGGACGTAGGGATCCATCTCCATCGGGTAGATCAGCGACGGGTCGCCGGTGGACGTGCGACCCGAGCCGGTCACGACCGCGATGTCGATGTCACCCTCGTGCAGGCGCAGCCACGCCTCGTAGAGCGCCCAGGCGCCGTCCATCTCGACGTGGGAGTCCCGCTTGGGCGGCCAGGCGCCGATCGCGTCGAGGTTGGCGACGAACGAGAACGCCTGCCCGGTGATGTAGTCGCATGACCCCAGACAGGTGAAGTCGACATCGGCCCGGGTCAGGCCGAGCGGCGTCAACGCGTCGGTGATGGAGGTCATGAGCATCTGGGTCTCGGTCTGGTCGGTCCGCCGCGAGATCGCGGCCTGCGCCCATCCGATGACGGCGATGTCCGTGCTCGTCCTCGGGGACGTGCTCGTGTCTGTGGTCATCAGTAGATCCGATTCACGAGGTCGGGGTCGTTGACGTCCGGCTCACCGCTCGGTGTCCACCCGAGCAGGCTGCCCATCGGACGGCCGATGCCACTGAACGTGTCGACCGGTGCGTCCCTGGGCGCCCACACGGCCGCGACCCGGACGCCCACGTGGATGTCGCCGACCGGCAGGTCGATCACGGGCTGGTAGGTGAGCACCACGTCGGTGCCGTCGAGCAGCACGAACACCCGCGCGAACGGCTCGGTGACGGTCTGCCCCGGATACTGCACCGGTTCGACCACGATGAAGTTGGTGATGGTTCCCACGTTCGGAAGGTCGACCTCCGCGTCCGCGTCGAGCTCGAGGGCGTCGACCGGGCAGTACGGCCGGTCACCTCCCACGTACACCCGTTCGCAGGTCGGGCAGCGCAGGCCGATCAGCCGGTGCTCCCGGGTCGCGGCCAGGGCATGATCGGCCATCGCCAGCACCGGTGTGCTGTAGGTGACCGCGGCCGTGTAGTCCATCAGCTCGACCGGCTGCCCCGGCCCGCCGACGTCGTCGCCGTCGACCTCGGACCGTTCACCGGGCACGAAGCAGGCGATGTCGGTGATGTGGCCGACGCGCCGCCCCCGCCAGCGTGGCGCCACCCGCATCCCCGCGGACAGCGCCGCGGGCGAGGCGGCGTCCACCGCGTGCAGCAGCGGGCTGGACGCACCGTCGAGGCGGATGAACGCGAACGCGAACGGCCGGTCGAGCGGATGCTGCTCGGTCGGCTCCGGCACCCAGGTCCACGACTCGACGGTGCCCGCCGGTCCGACCTCCACCAGATCCGCGCCCAGTTCGGCGCCGGTGGCGGGATCCCATTCCATCGGCGGCACCAGCACACCCGCATCGCTGCGTACACCGAGAATGCGCTTCTCGGCGAGAGCGGTCATGAAGGCACCCGTCACCGGCCCCAGCGATCGCTTGTACGGGAACGTGATGGTGCTCTCGGCATACCTGGTCATAGAACTCCTCGACCATCGACGGCGGGACGCAAAAAGATTCCGCTAATCCTGAAACGTGATGACGCCGCGGACGATGTCCCCCGCGGCCTGGTCCGCGTATCCCTGGTTGACCTGGTCTAGCGGGTAGGTCCGGGTGACCATCTCGTCCAGCTTGAGCCGGCCCTGCCGGTACAGGTCGAGCAGGTACGGAATGCGCTCACGGGGGCTTCGGCTGCCGTAGATCGTCCCGACCAGCGTCTTGTTCATCATCGCGAAGGTGAACGCGTTCAGCTGGGCGTCGCTTTCGGCCTGCGGCGCGATGCCGGTCAGGCAGCACACGCCGCCCTTACGGGTCAGCTGAAGCCCGGGCTCGATCATCGAACCGTGCAGCGTCGACGGCGAGAGGATCACGCGGTCGGCCATGACGCCCCTGGTCAGCTCGCGCACGGGCTGCAGTGCCTCGGCCATCGAGGCGAAGGTGTCGGTCGCACCGAAGATCTTCGAAGCCTCGCGCCGGCTCGCCAACGGGTCGACCGTGATGATGCGGGACGCCCCCGCGAGACTCGCGCCCTGCACGGCGGACACGCCGACCCCGCCGACGCCGACGACCACCACCACGTCACCCGGCTGGGTGCCCGCCCGGTCGACGGCGGAGCCGAAGCCCGTCGCCACACCACACGACACGAGGGCGACCGCGTGCCACGGGATGTCGGGGTCGACCTTGACCACCGACTGCTCGGACAGCAGCTGCCGTTCGCTGAACGCACCGAGCTGGGAGAACCGGGCGATCGCGCGGTCACCGATGCGGTGGGCGATCCGGTTGTCGGCCATCATCCCGACCTGGAAGAGCTTCGCGCCCTCGTCGCACAGGTAGGACATCCCCTGCGAGCACCACCTGCAGCGACCGCAGGCGGGTACGAACGACAGCGCGACGTGGTCGCCGACCGCGACGCTGGTGACGCCGGCCCCGACCTCGACGACCTCACCGGCACCCTCGTGACCGCCGATGAACGGAAAATGCGGCACGGGCAGGTCACCGGTGCGGACATGCTCATCGGAATGGCACATGCCGCAGGCCATCATGTCGACGACGACCTCCCCCGGCCCCGGGGCGTCGATGTCGACCTCCTCGATCTTCCAGTCCTGGCCCGTTTCCCACAGCACCGCGGCGCGTGTCCTCATGAAAGCCCGTCACTCCACATCGTTCGCTCGGCCCACATCGTTCGCTCGGCCCACCGGGTTCGCTCGGCCCACCGGGATTGTTCGGACACCGGGTTTGTTCAGCCCACCGGCGGAATGATGGTCTGGGTCTCGAGGTACGCCTCCAGGCCCTCACGGCCGAGCTCGCGGCCGAGCCCCGACTGCTTGAAACCACCGAAGGGGTTCAGCAGGTCGAGCACCGCCCCGGAGTTGACCGCGAAGGATCCGGTCCGGATGCGCTTGCCCAGAGCGATGCCGTGCTCCACATCGCCGGTCCAGACCGAGCCGGAAAGCCCGTAGTCCGAGTCGTTGGCGATGCGGACGGCCTCGTCCTCGCCGTCGTAGGGAAGCACGGCCAGCACCGGGCCGAAGACCTCCTCGCGGGCGATGCGCATCTGGTTGTCGACGCCGGCGAACAGGGTCGGCTCGACATACCAGCCCCGGTCGAGGTCGGCGGGTCGGCCACCGCCGCGGACCAGCTGGGCGCCCTCGCCGACACCGGCCTCGATGAGCCCCTCGACCCGGGTGCGCTGGCGTTCGGCCACGAGCGGCCCGACGAACGTCTCCGGGTCCGCGGGATCGCCGACCTTGAGTGCACCGATCGCCGCGTCGAGCGCCGCCACCACCTCGTCGTGGCGGTGGCGCGGCACGAGCACCCGGGTCTGCGCGACGCAGGCCTGGCCGCTGTTCATGAACACCGCCGGCAGCAGGCCGGGGATGGCCGTGGCCAGGTCGGCGTCGTCGAGCAGGATCGACGCCGACTTGCCGCCGAGTTCGAGCGTGCACCGCTTGAGCTGCTCGCCGCAGATCGCCCCGATCCGGCGGCCCACGGCGGTGCTGCCGGTGAACGACACCTTGTCGATTCCGGGGTGGCGGACCAGCGCCTCGCTCGCCTCCCGGTCGGCGGCGATCACGCTGACGACGCCGGGGGGCAGCCCGACCGAGTCGAGGATCTCGGCCAGCAGATAGCCGGTGAGCGGCGCCTCGGGCGCCGACTTGATGATCAGGGTGGCGCCGGCGGCCAGCGCGGCACCGAGCTTCATCGCGATGATGAACAGCGGCACGTTCCACGGCGCGATCGCGGCGGCCACCCCGACCGGCTGCTTCACGACCTGGCAGCTCCGTCCGCCGAAGCCCGGTCGTTCCTCCTCGAACGCGAAGTCGTCGGTCAGGGTGGCGAACCCGTCCAGCACGAGCGCGGACGCGTAGGTGTTGCCCGCCAGGGCGAAGCTGCGCGGCGCCCCCATCTCGGCGGTCGTCGTGTCGGCGATCTCCTGCGCCCGCGCCTTGATGGCCGCGCTGATGGCGCGGATCACCTCGGCGCGGTCCTTGGGCGACGTGTGGGGCCACGGGCCCTCGTCGAAGGCCCGGCGGGCGGCGGCGACGGCGCGGTCGACGTCACCGCTGTCGGCCTCCGGCACCGTCGCGACCAGTTCCTCGGTGTGCGGGGAGATGACACTGATCGTGCGGGAACTGTGCGGATGCACCCATTCGCCGCCGATGTACAGGGTGTCCTTCGTGATGGTCATACTTCCTCCTTCGCCGAGCGCGCGGGCGCCGGCGGGACGCGGTTGGCCTCAGCTGTGGTCGTCCCTAGTGGACAAGCCGGTCGGCACCGGCCCAGTACTGTGCGCGCAGCGCCTTCTTGTCCGGCTTGCCCAACGGGCTGACCGGGATCGCGTCGACGAGGTCGATCGACTTGGGCGCATGGTGCGAACCCTTGTGCTGCTTCACCAGCGCGATGAGCTCCGCGATGTCCACCGTCTGCCCAGGCCGGGGCACCACGACGGCCTTTACCGCCTCGCCCCACTTGTCGTCCGGGACGCCGACGACGGCCACCGCGGCGACCGCGGGATGCCGGGAGATGACATCCTCGATCTCGCGCGGGAACAGGTTGAACCCACCCGAGATGATCATGTCCTTCTTGCGGTCGACGATCGTCAGGAATCCCTGCTCGTCCTGTCGGCACACGTCTCCGGTGTGCAGCCAGTCGCCCTCGAACGCCTGCGCCGTCTCGTCCGGCTTGTTCCAGTAGCCCCGCATCACCAGCGGACCACGCACGCACAGCTCGCCGGGCTCGCCCCTGTCCACCTCGTTGCCGTCGTCGTCGAGCAGTGCGATCCGCGCCCAGGGGACGGGCCGGCCACAGGACGCAAGCCTCGCCAGGTCGTCGACGAGATGCTCCTCCTTGCGCAGGACGGAGACGGTCATCGGGCACTCCGTCTGCCCGAAGAACTGGACGAAGATCGAGCCGAACTTCTCGATCGCCTCCCGCAGGCGGGACGGCGACATCGCCGACCCCCCGTAGTAGATCGACTCCAGGCTTGACAGGTCCGTCTCGGCGAACCGCGGATGATCGAGCAGGGCGTAGATCATCGAGGGGACGAACATCGCGGTCGTGATGCGATGGCGCTCGATCGCCTCGAGCACCGCACCCGCCTCGAACGTCGGCAGCACGAACATCGCCGCGCCCTGTAGCTGCAACGGCACGAAGATCGACGAACCGGCATGGCTCAGCGGGGTGCACACGAGGTGGCGGACCTCGTCGGGCCACTGCCACTCCGTCATCATGATCTGCGCCATCGCCGCGCTGCTGCGATAGGTGGCCATCACACCCTTGGGCCGCCCGGTGGTGCCACCGGTGTAGGCCAGCGCCGAGATGTCCTCGGCGTCCACGTCCGGGGCCACCAGCGGCTCCGGCTCGAACGCCGCCGCGAGGCCCAGCAGGTCCTCGCCGACCGGTGCCTCGCCGTAGGAGAGCAGCAACAGGTCGGGCAGGCGTTCGCCGAGCTTGCGGACGTGCTCCGCAAAGGACGGATCGAACAACAGCGCCTTGATACCAGCGTCCTCGAGAACGTAGGCGTGGTCCTCCAGCGAGCCGAGCGGGTGCAACGCGGTGTTACGGCACCCGGACACCATCACCGCGCCCATCGAGAACAGCACCTCGACGCGGTTCTTCGACAGGGTCGCCACACCGACGCCCCGCACCATGCCCCGGGAGCGGAAGGCCTGCACGAAGCGGCTGATCTCATCACGCATCTGGTGGGCGGACAGCATCTCGCCATCGATGTGCACCGCGGGTCGGTGGCCGTTTCTTTCCAACGCGCGGATCAGGAGATCGGGCAGGAACATGGGACGGTACAGGTCTGTCATTTCGCGGCATCCTCCCGTGGCGACGGCATCAGCGCACCTGGTGGTGCGGACCATGCGTTCGGACACCGCGGGCTGACCGCAGCCCGCGGTGTCCGAGGTGACCTCAGCTGAGCAGATGGGCGGGAACGAACTGGTCGAGCTCCTCCAGGGACCACGGCGGGGACGTCTGCGCGTCGCCGCGGTAGATCGCCCGAACCTCCTCGTAGTCCGACCACACGCTCACCTTGCCACCCCGGGCGTTGAACACCCGGCCGGTGACGTCCGCGGCGGCGTCGGTGCACAGCCACGTCACGATCGGCGGCACATGCGTCACCGGACCCGGGCCTGCCTTGGCACCCTCGAACACCTCGCGGGTGATCTTTCCCTCCTGGTAGGCCTGCTCCAGATGGGGAACCATCACCTGGGACAGCCGCGTGGTCGCGCCGGGTGCCAGGCAGTTGGCGGTGACACCCGCGCCCCGATAGTCGTTCGCGATTCCCTTGACCAGGGAGACCACACCGCCCATCGCCGCCGCGAAGATCGGGTTGCCGACGGTGCCCCGCGCCCCCTCGGACGTGGCGGCGATGAAACGCCCCCAGCCGCGCTCGGCCATGCCCGGGACGGTCGCCCGCGCCAGCCAGAACTTCTGGGAGAGGAACAGGTCGATGAACCTGTGGTACGACTCGTCCGACGCGTGCAGATCACCGGGCAGGATCGCCCCCGCGCAGCCGACGACGATGTCGACCGGACCGAACGCCTGCTCGGCGATGTTCACCGCGTTCGCCACCCCGGCCGAGCTCGCGACCGAGTCGTAGCTGGGCTCCGCCTGGCCACCCGCGGACCGGATCTCCCGCGCTGTGGCGTCCGCGGCGGAGGCGCTCTCGCCCTGCGCGAACTCGCTGGTCCCCAGGTCGTTCACGACCACCGAGGCGCCCTCGGCCGCCAGCGCGAGCGCGCAGGCCTTCCCCACACCGTTCCCGGCCCCTGTCACCAGGGCGACTCTGCCCTTCAGTCGGCCACTCATCACTGTCTCCTCACTCGTCGAGCATCGCTGCTGGCGCGCTGCCCTCTTCGACTGTGATCAACTTTGTGCTTCCTGTCGCGGGTCGAGGCCGGCGGGCTTCGACCCGCGGCGCCGAGCACGTGCGCGCCATCCGTGACCGCGGACCATCGAGATCACGCGACTCACCTATGCGAGAGCGGACCGAATCTGCCGGTGGATGTGCTGGCATCCCGGCTCGTTGCGGCCCAGCAACGCGAAGTCATGCGCCGCGTCGCTGATACCGCCGCCCGAGGAGGTGATCGCAGGCCCATCCTCATCACGGATGACGGCCCTGATCGCCTGGAGGTACTCCTCATTGGTGTGTGCGGCGACCAGTTCCGGATCGACCTTGCTGAGAAAGGTGTGCCGCAGCACGGAACGGCCCGGCGAGCCGGCCGGCCGAGCCTCGATCAGTTCACAGCCGAGCACGGTGTTGGCGATGATCAGATTCGGATAGACGAAGTAGAGGACGCTCATGTGGATGTCGGCGGGGGAGGCGTCGTCCGGAAGACCCTGCATCTGCACGCCGGGCACACCCAGCCGGGCGTGGGCGCCGAAGGCGTCGTACGACACGATGTTGGCGATCGAGCCCTTTCCCACCATCGACGTGCTGTGCACGAACGGGAAGTGGTAGGTCTCGAAGAAAGCCTCGAGCAGGCACTTCCAGTTGGCCGACAGCTCCACTTCCATGGCCGGGTTGGCCTGGAAGGAGGCGTAGTCGTAGCTCGCGAGCGGCTCCGCGAAACTGCCCAGATGCGCCGTGACTCCCGGTGAACCGGCTGGCACCAGCCAGACGAAGCCGAAGCTCTCCTCGCTGGGCAGCTCGGCCAGACCGAGATCGCTCGCCTGGACGTCATCGAAACCCGGCCGGCCGGGCTGACCGACGAGCGCGCCCGTGGAGTCGTAGCTCCAGCCGTGGTAGGCGCAGGTGAACCGGCGGGCGCAACCCGAACCCTCGGCCACGCGGGCCCCACGGTGCCGGCAGGTGTTCACCAGGACGCGGGCGACGCCGTCCTCACCGCGGGAGACGATGACCGACCGACCGTCGTGGAGCTGCCGGGTGAGGTAGGCGCCTTCGCCGTGTAGGGCGGCGCTCGGGGCGAGCACGAGCGGGCTGGCGCCGAGGACGTGCTTCAGCTCGGCCTGGAGAACCTCGGGATCGCGATAGTTCCCCATGGGAATCTTCATCGTCGACTCGGCGAATTCCGTACGACGTGCTCGCACCAGTGCGGAAACCCGCGGAAAGAGCTCGGAAACCGACTCCGACGCCTCGGTCAACACGGACATAAGCATCGCTCCATGATGGTGTGGCGAATATCCCGCTCCCGCAGTCGAGGATCTCCGGATCCGTGCCGCTCGTCGGCCCTGGCGATGGGGATGGTCGTCATCATCGGCGCTGGAAGTTCGGTGCGCGCTTCTCGGCGAACGCCCGCGGGCCCTCTTTGGCATCCTCGGAGGCGAACACCGCGCGGCTTCGGTCCAGCTCCCTGGCGAAGCCCTCGTCCTCGGTCAGACCCGACGACTCGCGGATCGTCGCCAGAATCGCCTCGACGGCCAGGGGGCCGTTCGCACTGATCTGGTCGGCGATTTCACGTGCCGTGGTGAGCGCCTCGCCGTCCTCGACGACGCGCCCGATCAGCCCGATGCGTTCGGCCTCCTCGGCGTGGAGGTGCCGGCCGGTCAGCAGGATCTCGGCCGCTCTGGTGTAGGAGATCTGCCGCGGCAGGCGGACCGGCGAGCCCATGTTCGGATACAGCGACCAGCGGGCCTCGGACAGGCCGAAGCGGGCGCTGCGGCCGGCCACCCGGATGTCGGTGCCGAGCAGGATCTCGGTTCCGCCGGCGATGCACACGCCTTCAACGGCCGCGATGATCGGCTTCGGCGGCCGGCCGATCTTCAGGAAGCCCCGTTCGACGTACCGCGAGTCGGTGATCCGCCGCTGGGCGAGGTCGGCGGCGCCCTCGTCGTCGGGATCACCCGCCATCGCCCGCAGGTCGGCGCCCGCGGAGAAGTTCCCCTCGGCCCCAGTGATCACGATGCAGCGGATGTCGTCGTCGACGGCGGCCTCGGCACACGCGTCGACGATGGTGGCAAGCATCGTGCTGGTGATGGCGTTGAGCCGTTTGGGACGGTTCAACGTCAGCTGCATGACCGCGCCGTCACGCTCGACGAGCACCTGCGCCATGGCAGTCCCCTCTCGGAATCTGGTCGACCTCGGGTTCCCGGCAGCTGACGGCGTCGCGCGCCGTGTCAGATCTGATCACGCACGGACCTCCTCGGCCCCGATCGGCCGGGTGGGGGTGAAACGCACCGGAACGCTCTCGTAGCCGCTGACGAAGTTCGCGGCCCGGTGCCTGGGCTCCTCGGTGCCGACCAGCGTGAGATCGGGCAGCCGGTCGAGGAGCTGGTCGAGCACGGAGTGCAGCTCGAGCCGGGCAAGGCTCGTTCCAAGACAGTAATGGGGACCGAAACCGAAGGCCACATGTTCGTTCGGGCTGCGCCGGATGTCGAACGTGAACGGGTCCTCGAACGCGGTCTCGTCCCGGTTGGCCGACGGGTAGAGCAGCAGCAGCTTGTCACCGGCGGCGATCTGCTGACCGGCAAGCTCGACGTCGGTGGTCGCGGTCCGGGCCATGTTCTTGATCGGGCTGACCCAGCGCAGCATCTCCTCGACGGCCGAGGGGATCAGCTCCCGGTCGTGACGCAGCGCCGCCCAGTTCTCGGGCGTGCGCAGCAGCTCGTAGATGCCGCCGGAGATGACGTGCCGCGTCGTCTCGTCGCCGCCGTTGAGGATCAGCAGGGACTCGCTGATGATCCCGGCGTCGTCGAGGTGGTCGCCGTCGACGTCGGCGTGTACCAGGATGCTCATCAGGTCGCTGGTCGGGTTCTCCCGCCGGGCGTCGATGATCCGCTGGGCGTAGGCGTAGTACCCGCCGCCCGCCGCGGCGGCGATCTTCATCGCCTCCTCGTCGGCCTGCCCGAGCGCTCCCATCATGGCCTCGCTCCACCGCAGCAGCTGCTCGCGGTCGGCCGGGTCGACACCCAGCTCGTTGGCGATGACGATCAGCGGCAGCCAGGCCGCGATGTCCCAGACCAGGTCGCACTCGCCGCGCTCGCACACCCGGTCGAGGATCACGTCGACGATGCTGCGGATCGACGCTTCCTTCTCCCGTACCCGCCTGGGCGTGAAGCCCTTGTTCACCAGCTTGCGTCGCTGCCAGTGCTCCGGATCGTCCATGTCGATCATCATCGGCGCGGCCGCGTGGTCCGGCCGGATCCCGCCGGCGCTGCTGAACAGGTTCGGGTGGGTGGCGACGTGCTTGACCAGGTCGTAGGTGGCGACCCCCCACACCCCGGTGCGCGGGTCGCGCCACACCGGCGCGTTCGCCCGTAGCCAGGCCAGTTCCTCGTGCGGATTGCGTCCCCAGAAGAAACCATCAACAAGATCAATGCGCTCTTCGATGCTGCTCATGGAGCCTCCAAGTCGGCCACTGTCGCCTGAACCCGTTGTCGTGAAACGTCGCCCGAACCCGCTGCCCGGCACTCGGGGAGCACGGCTCCACGGCTGTTCGCGGCCGCCTCGACCAGGGTCGACGGCGACGCCCGCACCCCTCACTGCTGGCTGCGTCCCTGCCCGGTAGGCACTGCATCCATGCCCGGTAGGCACTGGCCGAACAGCTGCTCAAGGGGCGCACGGACACGCCGTGGCCGTCGAACCTCCGCCCTCCGCCTCGCCTGATTACACACAAACGGCCTACATGTATCTTCAGATAGACTTAGTCCGTTGATCACTGAAAGTCAACCGGTGCGGCGGTGCAGGGGCTGGAGTGGCCCGCCCTCCGGAGACGGCGCCGCGCGCGCCGCTGGCGCCGGGGTGGACGCTGTCGGTGTCGGGGAGGCGCCGGCTGTCCCGAGGGGTCAGGTGCTGTCCCGAGAGGCCGCGGTCAGGGGCACCGCCGGTGTCTCCATCCGTGCTGAACACGGACGGCAGCTCGGGGTTCGGCATCATCAACCGGGGCGGCAAGCTGGACGAGGCCATTGCGAAGGCCGCTTTTTCGAATGGGTATGAGTTTTTTTGTACTTATCTCGTCCGGCTCGGTGGTGCAGGAGGTGTCACCGGAGTCCTGTTCGGCGACGCGAACCCCTCGGGTCGACTGCCTGTCACCGTCGAGGTGACCAACACCGATCACCGGGCCGTGGCCGTGGCCGTGGACGTGATGGTCGGACCCAATGCCGCCGACACGGTCTCGATCGAACTCGAGGTTCTGCGCCGATCCCGCCGCCTGAAGATACACATGCTGTTATGTGTATCTTCAGATAGGATTCGACCGTGGATCAGCGAGAGTCGACCCGAGTTGGGGCGTAGGGGCTGGGGTGGTTCGCCGCCCAGGGACGACGGCGACGCGCGACAGCGGATCCTCGAGGCGGCCATCCGGTGCATCGAGCAGCAGGGGCCGGCCGGGACCACGCTGTCCGGCGTCGCCCTCGAGCTCGGCATCACCCGCAGAACCATCTACCGCTACTTCACCAGCACCGAAGATCTCTTTGGCGGCGTCACGAACCTCGTGCTCGACGACTGGGTCGAGCGGGTGCGGGCCGTCGCCGAGGAAGCCGGCAACCCGACCGACATGGTGGTCGAGTCGGTGGCCTACGTCATCGAGGGGCTGCCCAACGAGGTCTTTCTGACGCTCCTGCTCGGCAGCGGACGGGCGGAGCTGTTCAGCCGGCAGATGCTGACGCCCACCGTCATCGCGCGATGCCGGAGGATCTTCCTGGGTGGTCGTGTCGACTGGGCCGCGCTCGGCTACGACGACCTGGCGCTCGACGAGTTCGTCGAGTTCCTGCTCCGCATCATCCAGTCCATGGTCGTGGCCCCATCCGAACAGCCTCGTTCCGGCGATGACCTACGCAGGTACCTCCGACGCTGGGTCGCACCGGCGCTGTACGGCGCGGCGACGGACGCGGTGGCCGACAGCTCGGCCCGGAGTCCGGTCGGATCCCGCGGGTAACACCACGAGAGCACGAGAGAAGGGCGACCGTGACCGAAACCCCGCAACAGGCGACCATGTCCGCAGGCATCTCACCGGATGGCAGGCCGGCACGGTCCGGCCGGGGGCCGCTCGCCGGGCTGCGGGTCGTCGAGCTGGCGAGCATCGGGCCGGGGCCGCACGCCGCCATGGTGCTCGCAGACCTGGGCGCCGACGTCATACGGGTGGAACGACCGGGGACGGGGCAGCCGACGGACCACACACTGCGTAACCGGCGTTGGATTCGTGTGGATCTCAAGGATCCAGCCGGTCGCACGACCGTGCTGGACCTGCTCGACCGTGCGGACGTCCTGCTCGAGGGCTACCGGCCCGGTGTCGCCGAGCGGCTGGGGCTGGGGCCGGAGGTCTGCCTGTCCCGTAACCCACGCCTGGTGTACGGACGTATGACCGGGTGGGGTCAGACCGGGCCGCTCGCTGACCACGCGGGGCATGACATCAACTACCTCTCCCTGACGGGACTGCTGCACGCCATCGGCCCGGCGGACCGGCCCCCGGTGCCGCCGCTCAACCTCGTGGGCGACTTCGGGGGCGGATCGATGCTGCTGGTCTGCGGGGTGCTCGCGGCGTTGTGGGAACGATCGGTCTCGGGCGTCGGGCAGGTGGTCGACGCGGCCATGGTCGACGGTGCCAGCGTCCTCGCGCAGCTGATGTGGGCCTTCCGGGGAATGGGCCTCTGGACCGACGACCGGGAGGCGAACACCCTTGACGGCGCCGCCCCCTTCTACTCGACCTACACCTGCTCCGACGGCCGGTATGTCGCCGTGGGGGCCCTCGAACCGCAGTTCTACGCACTGCTGCTGGCGGGCCTCGAGCTGGCCGGGGAAAACCTTCCAGGTCAGTACGACCGGACGGGCTGGCCCGTGCTCAGAGCCCGGTTCGCCGGGGCCTTCGCCAGTCGGACCCGCGACGAGTGGGCGGCGGTCTTCGACGGTACCGACGCCTGTGTCACCCCCGTCCTGACGTTCGCCGAAGCGGGCAGTCATCCACACCTGGCCGCCCGGTCGACGATCGTGACCATCGACGGGGTCGAGCAGGCAGCACCGGCCCCCAGGTTCTCCAGAACACCTCCGGCGCCGCCCCGCCCACCCGATCCCGGTGCCACCGACGCCACCGAGACCCTGCGCGTCTGGACTCCGTGACCGGGACCTCGTGCATCTGAACGCGACCGGCTACCAGGCGTGGGTCGAGGTTCTGCGTCGGCACTGTCGCGTTGGCGAAGTCCGCCATCTCGGCTACCGACCAGTGACCGTCCACCGGTGGGTGCGCCGGTCCACCCCGATGCTGATCGACGCGGCCCGGCCATGCCGACACACACCGGGTGATCGTTGGTCCGTCGACGAAACGTACGGGTAGGTCGCCGGACGATCGACCTACCCGTACCGGGCCGCCTCCTGATCCACCCCACCTTTCCACAATCTGGAGAGAACAGAACAACGCGACGTTAGGGGATCGGGCTGGCGCCGACGACGTGGTAGGAGGACGGCTGGCCCCTGCCGTCCAGCTGTGCGGCCAGACCGCCGCGGGTGCACACCGCCGGGGTGGCCGGGTATGCCCTGCCGTTGCAGCGGAACCTCAGGCCACCGGCCCCCGGAATCTCCTTCTCCGGCATCGACTTGAGCGTCGAGATGACCGTGGCCGGGGTGATGGCGCCCCTGATATCCGCCAGCGCTGTCTGGAAGGCGCCCAGCTCCGCGAACATGTCCATGCCGATGGCGTCGTCGGTGTCGATGTTCTTGCCGTAGGCCGCCACGACCGCCTTGTACAGCCGGGTCGACGGGTTGTCGTTGTTCACCGGCGCCACCGCGTTCACCGTGACCCGCTCCAACACATCCGCCGGAACCGCCTTACGGGTCGCATCCGTGATGCACGGCCCGATCGCGAAGTACGGGCCGGTGAAACCGGCCGTGCGCAGAGCATTGAACGCGCTGATGCAGAACGCGTCGTTGCCAACGATCTCGACGACACCCGGTGCGCTGCCGGACAGGCCCTGCAACTGAGGGGTCATGTCCGCCGTACCCAGCGGGATGGGGATCAGCTTGAGTTTGATCCCGGCCTTCTTCAGCACCGCCGCGTTCTCGCCCTCGAACTGGGCCAGCGCCGGCGGCACGTCGATGACGATCCCGGTCAGGTTCCTGGTCTTCGCCTTCTCCGCCAACGGCAGGATCCCGCCGACCACAAGACCGTTCGGGTCACCCAGGATGAAGGTCGACTGGGTGTCCTGCAGCTGTTCCGGGATGGTCGTCGAGAAGAAGAGCACCGGGATCTTCGCCGCGTGCAGCGGGGGCCAGATGGTCTGGGCCACCGCGGACGCGCCCACGACCACAGCCGACACCTTCTGCTCGATCGCCTGGTTCGCGCAGTCGGCGCCCCTGCTCGGATCGTTCGCCGTCTCACACGTGACCAGCTGGATCGGTCGGCCACCGATACCGGAACGACGCTCGTTGAGGAACTTGACGGTCACGTCCGCCGTCCGCAGCTCGATCGAGGTGTCACTGGACGGAGCCTTGCCGTCCGAGATCAGACCGATCTTCACCGGGGCCCCCGCAGCGCGTGCCACCGGACCCAGCGGCGCCGCACTGTCCGCGGCGCTGGTCGTGGCACCCGAGGTGGCCCCCCCGCCGCCATCGCTGCCGCTGCTCCCACAACCAGCTGCCACCGCCAGCAGCACTCCTGCGGATAAGGCGGCAACGGCCACGCTCTTGCGCGGCTTTTTCCACCCAGACCGGGGGCGCCTCGAATCCGCTCGGTGGCGGAGAACGCCAAAACGATTTCTGAATGTGAACATATAATTCCGATCTCCTGGCTCATTGCCCCGCACAGACGGCCTGCGCGACGCTGCCCGGCTCCTGGACGTGCACCATGCCACTTGTCGGGTCCAAACGTCCTGCCCGCGAGCCGACGGCAACCACGACAACCGCCCAGAAACGTCTGGATCAAATATTGTTTGCGGTCTGGCGTCTGAGTTGCGCTTTTAGGATTTTTCCGGTTGAGGTGCGGGGGAAGTCGTCAACTCGGTGATCGTGAGGCGGCCCGTCGCGTCGAGAACGCCCACGTCCTCTGTCCGGTACCAGCCGTCGGCGTCGAAGAACGCGGCGGTGAGCGCCGGATCGGTGTAACCGACGCTGAGGTCTGGTCCGCGAGACCAGACCTCGCCGGGCTGTCCGGTCGAAACCGGCTCGCCGGCGTCGTCGAGCAGCTTGATCTCCACCCCGGCGAGCGGGCGGCCGTCGGTGTGAAGGCGGGACCGCGCGTCGTCCTCGTGGCGGGAGCCGGTGATCGACGGATGCTCGGTCGAGCCGTACATGCGAACCACCGACACGCCCGCCGCCGTGGCCTTCTCGGTGAACGCCGCCGGTATGGACGCGCCTCCGAGGCCCACGTGGCGGATATGGCGCATGTGGTCGTCGGTCAGGTCGGGATGATCGAGCAGGCTGCCAAGGAAGTAGGCGGACCCGGAGCCGGCGGTCAGGCCGTGCTTCGCGACGATGGCGAGCACTCGGGCGGGATTCCAGACGTCGATCAGAGGGACGGGTTGACCGTTGCGCAGCGGTAGTTGCAGGCCGCCCTGCATGCCCATGAAGTGGCCGACCGGGGTGCCGGTCAGAGACGGTCGGTCTCCGCCCGCGTTCATGCCACCCAGCTGGTTCGCTTCCGCGCAGATGGTGTTGTGGGTGTGGATGACCCCCTTGGGGGCCGCAGTCGTGCCGGACGTGTAGGCGATGATCGCTGGCGAGTCCGGGTCGGTTCTGGCCGCCTCGACCAGCGGGGCACCGATGTTCTCCAGCGCCTCGAACGGGACGGCCTTCGCCGGGAGGGTCCCGTTGTCCGCGCCGACGACCGCGACCACGGACAGCGAGGGAACGTCCTGGCAGACCTCGGCCAGGTCGTCGAGGTAGCTCCGTCGTCCGAACCCCGCCGCGGGCGCTCAGGCCGCCGGCCAGGGCGAGCGCCCGCCTGCGCAGCGCGGCATACGAGCCTGTCCAGGGCCGCTCCAGAGAATGAACCTGAAACGTCTGCTCGCCGTGTGCGCGCAGCGCCTGGTCGATCATCTCACCCAGCGGGATGTCGGCCCATAAGCCGTCCTGTCGGTACCGCGCCGCGAGGTGCGAGGGCACGGCCCGGGTATGCAGATGCTGCAGTGACACGGCGATATCCTCAGTGCTCGGGCAGGTACGGCGACCTGCCGGCGACCTGCCACACCGGATGTGACCCGGAGGTCAGAACGTCGCGATCGGGTTCACGGGACTGCCGCTTGTGCCGGCGAAACGGACCGGGCACACCGACAGCTGGAAGTCCCACTGCTTCAGCCGCGCCGCGGTCGAGGCGCAGGCTTCCAGGTCACAGTTGTCGACCAGCCACAGGCCCATCGCGACCAGTCCGACGGCATGTACCGGCATGAAGATCTCGGCGTAGCCGCTGGGGTTCACGTCCTGCGCGGTGTCGGCACCGATGTAGGCGACGTCGCGCTCGCGCAGCCAGGGCAGGCAGGCGGCATGCCAGCCTGCCTGCTGGTACGAACCCTCCTGCGCCCACTCGCTGCCGGTCGCATGGCGGCGGCGGCCGTGGCCGGTCCGCAGCAGCACCGCGTCGCCGGGCTGGACCCGGACGTTCTGGCGCCGCTCGGCCGCCTCGAGGTCGGCGGGTACGACCGGTTCGCCCGGCTCGAGGGCGTCGACGCCGCGTACGGCCGGGATATCGAGCAGAATCCCGCGCGTGACCATGCCGTCGGCGGCGGCCGTCACCGCTCCCCAGGTGGCCCCGTCGCGCGGGTCGACGAGGTCCGCCCCACGGCCGTTGTACATCGTCCCGTTCCAGAAGATGTGGCTCAGGGAGTCCACGTGCGTGTAGGCCCCGCCATGAAACGTGAAGGTGAGCGATTCGGCGGAAAAACCCCAACCGTGATCGTGGGCCTCCGTGGGTCTCCCGCCCGCGTCCTGCGACAGCTCGGCGACCCGTGGCACCGCGTGCGTCGCGCGCTCCAGCACGCCGGGGCCGACCTGGACCTCCCACGCGCAGGAGACGCTGATACCGTGGCGCACCGCTGCGGCGGCCCGCAGGCGGGACTCGGCATTGATGTGGTTCAGGGTGCCGAGCTGGTCGTCGTCGCCCCATCGGCCCCAGTTGGACAGGCTGTCGAAGTAGCCGAGAACGTCGTCCTGCGTGGGTAAGGGAGCCTGGTCGGATGTCATGATAAAGCCCTCTCTCCTTGATCCTGAACCGGATCAGATCCGCGGATCGCTCTGCCGCGCGACGCCATCGTCGAGCAGCCGTTTCACTGTGTCCGGAGCAAGGCCAAGTCCGGTCAGGACGTCGATCGTGTGATCGCCGGGCAGAGCCGGGCGGCCGGGCGATGCCGGCGGTGTCTTCGAGAACCGCGGTGACGGCGCCGGCTGCCGCACACCGTCGACGTCGACGAACGTGCCACGGGCGACGTTGTGCGGGTGGCTCGGAGCCTCGGCCAGGCTCAGTACCGGTGAGGCGCACGAGTCCGGGGTGACCAGATCGCGTTCCCACTCCTCGCGGGTGCGTTCGCGAAAGCGAGCCGCCATTGCCCTGCCGTGCCGGTCCCACGCCTCATGGTCGTCATAGTCCTGCGGCACCTCGACGCCGAGCCGGGCACACAGCTCGGTGTAGAAACGGCTTTCCAGCGCGCCGACGGCGAAGTGCCCGCCGTCAGCCGTCTCGTAGGTCCGGTAGAAGTGGGCGCCGCCGTCGGTCAGGTTCGCCTCGCGCCGGTCCCGCCAGGTTCCCTGGGCGAGCATTCCGTAGAACACCGCCATCAGCGTGGCCGAACCGTCCAGCATGGCGACGTCGACCACCTGCCCGGTACCCGACCGGGCCGCCTCGAGGATGCCGGCCAGCAGGCCGACGGCCAGCAGCATGCCGCCTCCGCCGAAGTCACCCAGAACGTTCAGCGGTGGTACGGGACGCTCGGCCGGCCCGCTCGCGTGCAGCGCCCCGCTCAACGCGATGTAGTTGATGTCATGCCCGGCCATCTGGGCGTACGGCCCGTCCTGCCCGTAACCGGTCATCCGGGCGTACACGAGCCGCGGGTTACGCGCCCGCAGGTCCTGCGGACCAATGCCCAGGCGTTCGGCCACCCCGGGCCGGTAGACATCGACAAAGGCGTCGGCGTGCTCGATGAGCGTGTGGATGAGCTCCAGGCCCTGTCTGTTCTTGGCATCGAGGGCGATGGAGCGCTGGCCCCGGCGCAGGACGACGTCCACCGGTGGGGGCGCGCCGACCTCGCTGGGACGGTCGATCCGGACAACCTCGGCGCCGAGGTCTCCCAGCAGCATCCCGGCGAACGGGCCTGGGCCGAGACCGCCCATCATGACGATCCGGACGCCGGACAGTGGGCCGGCGGCGGTCACCGCCTGCTCCAGGCGGCCCGGGCCCGCGCCGCCTCCACGGTGGCATGCGTGATGACCTGATTGCGGTTCTCCACCTCGAGTGCGGCTGCCAGGCTCGGGGCATCGGTGTTGAGCTGCAGGGCTCGTTTCGTCATCGCGACTCCCAACGGCGAGTGCGAAGCAATCACGGTGGCGGTCTCCATCGCGCGCGCGAACAGCTCCCCGTCGGGGTGGACGGCGCTCACCAGCCCGGTCCGCAGCGCCTCGTCGGCGGCCACCAGCCGCCCGGTGAGCATCCAGTCGGCGGCCACGCTCGTCCCGACGACGCGCGGCAGGTGGTAGCTCATCCCCATCTCGGCACCGGACAGGCCGAGGCGGATGGCGGCGTTGCCGAAACGGGCGGAGGCGGCGCAGATCCGGATGTCGGCGGCCAGGCAAAGCGCGAGCCCGCCGCCGACCGCCACCCCGTTCACGGCGGCGACCACCGGTTGGGGGAGCGCGCGCAGGGCCTCCGGCAGCGCGGCCATCATCTCCTGGAACCGGAGCCGGTCGATCGCCGGCGCCTGCGGGCCAGGTACGTCCGGCCCGAAGCCACGCAGGTCGATCCCGGAGCAGAAACCACGGCCGGCGCCGGTCAGCACCACCACCCGGACCGCACGGTCGCCGGCGATCGACGCGCAGGTGTCGCGCAGCGCGTCCGCCAGCGTCGCGTTGATCGCGTTGAGCCGGTCGGGGCGGTTCAGCCGGAGCACGGCCACTTCATCCGATCGCTCCAGGACCACCACGTCTGAGTCTGGTGCCGGGGTCATACCCATCGGTTCCTAGCCGTCATGGTCCTGGTCCACCCGCGCGGTCGCATAACCACTGATCACCTCGATACCGTCGCCGTTCACGGTCACCACCTCGAGATCGACCAGATCCTGGCCGTCTGACTCCCGGACCGCCGTCACTGTCAACCGGGCCGTCAGCGCGTCCCCCGGCCACACCTGACTGCGGAACCGCACGCCATAGCGGACGAGACGGCCATCGCCCACCCAGTCGGTCAGCGCCCGCGCCGTCATTCCCATCGTCAACATGCCATGCGCGAACACCCCCGGGTATCCGGCCACCTCCCGGGCGTACACCTCGTCGGTGTGCATCGGATTGAAATCGCCCGACACACCCGCGTACATCACCAGCTGGGTCCGGGTCAGATCTCGCGTGAGCACCTGCTCATGGATGTCTCCCACGGCGAGATCCCTGCCGCGCAGGCTCATGCACTCTCCTCGGCATCGACCGTGTGCTCCGGCCGCACAATAATGTTACGGCTCGTGATTATCAGTTCACCCTTGGCGTCCCGGTACTCCGAAATCGTCTCCTCGAAACGGAGCCTGCCGCCGCGCCGGCCGACCTTCTCCCAGGCCTTTCCGGACCGGAGGGTCACCGTCAGCACATCGCCGGGCCGAATGTGGCGGTGATACTCGAAATGCTGCTCCGCATGCAGACCGCCACTGTGCGGCGCGGGCTGAGCGGTCCCGGTCGGGGTTCTCCCCGAGCCGAACCAGGGTTCCCCGACCATCGGCCGCAGCGTCCAGTCGGGGTTGTAGTGCGCACCGCTCTGGACGAACGTCGGGGGCGCGATGATGCTGCCGGCCTCGGACTCCGCTGCGGCGACCGGATCGGAGTACGCCGGATTCGGGTCGCCCACCGCTCGTGCGAAGAGCATGATCTGGCCGGCTTCAACCGGAAAGCTGAACTCGGTCACGCCCACCTCCACAGTCCCGCTGGCCGCTCCCGCCCCACCGACCCCCTCGCCGACGCGGGAGTGGTCACAACGCAGCGTGGTCACGACGCAGGATGGTCACGGACCGGCTCGAGCGCGTCCTCGGGCCAGCGGCGGGAGCGTACCGCAGCATCGAAACCGACGTCGAATTTCAGTCGATCAGCCTGCCCGCCAGGCCGGCTGGAGCCGGTCCTGGCGACGGCTCCCCTTACGGCGGTGGGGTGGAAGGGCGTTGTCGTTGCGGGTGCGAGGGTGAGGCGTTAGCCTGCGCCAGGTGGAAACCGATGTCGGATTCGAATAATGACCCTGTTCGATCCGGTGACCTTCATCGACGAGATCGACACGCTGTCGACCGACGGCCGGCGGAAGATCATGGGTGCCAACCTCGCCAAGGTGATGGGCATCGACCCGAGCGTCAAGGTCCTCACCTCAGCCTGAGTGGACTCTCCGACCCAGGACAACGGACGATGGTTCCAGTCCTGCAGGACCGGTAGCAGCCGGGACGGTCGGTCCGTAGGGGGCCGAACCGTGCCGCCATCTGAACAGGGGACCTGCCATGGAGCATCGCCCGCTCGGCAGCACCGGATCCGCCGTCTCGATCGTGGGACTGGGTTGCAACAACTTCGGCATGCGTCTCGACGCGGCCGGCAGCGCCGCGGTCGTCGGCGCCGCACTGGAGCACGGGATCACGCATTTTGACACGGCCGAGATGTACGGGGCCGGAAGATCCGAGGAGTACCTGGGCACGGCCCTCGGCGCCCGCCGGGACGAGGCGGTCATCGCGACCAAGGTCAACCGTCGGCCGAAGGGAGAGGTCTACCAGCCGGGGGCGCTGCGGCGGCGGATTGTCGAGGCGGCCGAAGGCAGCCTGCGCCGTCTGGGCACCGACCGGATCGATGTTCTTTACCAGCACTACGTCGACGAGGAGGCTCCGCTGGAGGAGGCGATGGCGACCTTCGACGAGCTGGTGCGTTCGGGCAAGGCGCTGCACATCGCCTGCTCGAACGTCGACGCTGGGCAGATCGAGGCCAGGGCCGCATACGCCGCGGAGCGCGGTGTCACCGCGTTCACCGCGGCCCAGATCGAGTGGAACCTGCTCGAGCGGGCGGTCGAACCGGAGATCGTCCCGGCCGCCCGGAAGGCGGGCATGGGGATCGTGCCCTACTTCCCGCTCGCTTCGGGCCTGCTGAGCGGCAAGTACCGGGCGGGCGAGCCGTTTCCCCCCGGCACCCGGCTGGCCGCCAACGCGTACTTCGCCGCAGTCGCGACTGAGGAGAACTTCGCCTACGTCGAGGCGCTGACCGCGTTCGCGGCCGAGCGCGGACACTCGGTGCTCGAGCTGGCCATCGCCTGGCTGGCCGCGCAGGATGGCGTGGCCTCGGTCATCGCCGGGGCGACCAGGCCCGATCAGATCGCGGCGAACGTCGCCGCGGCCGGCTGGCAGCTGACGGCGGACGACCTGGCGGCACTTCCCCACCCGGTGTCCGAGTAGGCAGCTCGCGGCCGCGCCAGCAGGTGGGGCCCGCAGGCGGCGCGCGCCACCTGCTCTCGATGTTGTCGGGCGGCGGCACCCGGGCGCCCCAGGCCTGCCGTCAGGTCTTCTTCTCCTCGTGGTTGGGTGCGATCGGGGTCGTCGCCGCCTGCTCGCGAAGGTGCTGCTTGACGACCTTGCCGGTGGCGTTCAGGGGAAGCGCGTCGATCACCTGCACGTACCGGGGGACCTTGTAGTTCGCCATCCGCTCACGCGACCAGGTGACGAGCTCGCCCGGTGTCGTCACCGCCCCCGGGCACAGGACGACGAACGCCATGCCCACCTCACCGAGCCTTCCGTCGGGGACACCGATCACCGCGGCCTGCTTGATGTCGGGGTGGCCCAGCAGGATGTTCTCGATCTCGGCCGGGTAGGTGTTGAAGCCGCCGACGATGAACATGTCCTTCGCCCGGCCGACGATGCGCAGCAGACCGGCATCGTCGATCGTTCCCAGATCGCCGGTACGCAGCCAGCCGTCGGCCGAAAGCACCTCGGCCGTGGCGGCGGGATCGTCGAGGTAGTGCGACATCACGGTGGCGCTGCGCAGCTGTATCTCGCCGGGCTGCCCCCCTGGCAGGACCCGACCGTCGCCGTCGACGATGCGCAGCTCGACACCCGGGCGACGCCGCCCCACCGTCGTGGCGATGGTCCGCGCATCGTCCGTGAGCGAGGTGCCGGTGGCGGTGCCGCCCTCGGTCAGCCCGTAACCGGCGAGGACGTCGGTGAAGGGCAGCTCCTCGAGCACACGCTGGATCAGCGTGACCGGGATGTCCGCGGCCCCGGTCACGGCCAGGCGAAGGCTGGAAAGATCGTAACGGTCGCGTTCGGGATGGTCGAGGATCGCCTGATAGAGCGTCGGTGGACCGGGCAGTACGGTGACCTTCTCCTCGACCACGCGGCGCAGCACCTGCCCGACGTCGAACACCGGCTCGGGCAGCATCGTCGCACCGGCCACGAGGGCGGCGAGAACACCGGACTTGAGGCCGAACATGTGGAAGAACGGGTTGACCATGAGATAGCGATCGCCTGTTGCGAGGCCGGTCATCGCCACCCAGTCCTGGGCTGCCTGCAGTGTGGAGCGGTGCGTGTGCACGACTCCCTTCGGCTGACCGGTCGTGCCGGAGGTGAAAATGATGTCCGACACGGTGTCGGGCGTGAGT
This sequence comes from Frankia sp. AgPm24, assembly GCF_023243055.1. Lineage (NCBI taxonomy): Bacteria > Bacillati > Actinomycetota > Actinomycetes > Frankiales > Frankiaceae > Frankia > Frankia sp. AgPm24. The sequence continues at coordinate 46,077 of NZ_JALKFW010000204.1, forward strand.
GCCGCGGCGCGGCGGTCCGCCTCGTCGCGCGTGGCATCAGTCGCCCGGGCCAGGAACTCCGGCCAGGGCACGGTCGCTGTTCGTGTGTCGGATGTGTCGGATGTGTCGGTGGTGACCGTGGTCGCGAGTGCGGTCAACTCGACTCCGGCGCCGCGCAGGAGGGTGACGTAGTCGTTGCCGAGGAAACCTGAGGTCGTGACCAGCAGCCGGACCTGGGCCCGGCGCAGAATGCCGGCCGCCTCGGCGCCCTTGAAACGGGTGTTCACTGGGACCAGTGATGCGCCGACCTGGAACACTCCGAGAGCCGCGACCACCCACTCGGGGCTGTTCGGGGCCCAGATGGCGACGCGGTCACCCACGTGTATGCCAGTGGAGACGAGAGCGGCACCGAAGGTGCGAACCTGCTCGTGTAACTCGCCGAAGGTCAGGGGGCTGTTCTGGTCCGCGACGGCCTGATGCTCCGTGAAACTCCCGACTGCCGCGGCGAGTGTCTCGGGTATCGTTCTGGCCGGGCCCACGACGCACATTGTCGCCTCCTCCAGATCTGACTACGCAGGGTCAGAAGCAGGGCATGTTTCCGTATCGCGCAACGGTTTGCCCGGTCAGTATGACGTCTGTTAGTTTGAATCCGCGCAGATCCGCGCTGACCGGTGTTCCCAACCGACCTTCCCCAGATCTGGTCTCCAGGTCAGGGCCGTTCTGGTGTGCGCCTGGGACGCAAAACAACGATAGCTTTCTTTGCCCTGAGAAGCCACCCCCGACCGTGTGGCCGGATCGCCTCACGACGTCGCCAACGATAAGGATCAAATGTGGATGGTGCAAGTCCGCTTCTGGAACTCGGCCTACGTGTCCAGCTCGACGAGGATTCTGTTTCTGGGCAGGCGGAGGTGACCTCGCGGATGTGCGGACCGGGCGAGACCGCCGTGCGCACATCGATTCTGGCGACCTGGTCCGACATGATGACCGGATCGCTCGCAGTGGTCCTTATGGGGCCGCAGATCCCGATCACTCTGGACCTGCAGGTGGATGTCATCGAGCCAGCGGGGCCCGGTGACGTGATCAGCCTCGAGGGCACGGTTCTCAAACGCGGCCGCTCTGTTCTGGTATGCGAAACCCTGTTGCGGCGGGTGAACAGCTCCGCCGTCCTGGCGATCGCCCACACGACCTTCATGGCCTCACCGGATCCCCGGCACGTCTTTCCTGACGGGTTCCGGCCACGGGTGCCGGATCCCGTCGGGCACCTGCCGGTGCCGTTCGCCGAGCGCGTCGGGTGCACGGTGGTGGAACCAGGAACCGCCGAAGTGGCCCGGCGGACCGGTGGGCTGAACGCCGCCGGGGCGATCCAGGGCGGCGTGATCGCGCTGGCTGCCGAGGAGGCCGCCTTCTCGCTGGCCGGTGACGCGGGCTACCACGAGTCCCTCGGTATCCGGTACCTGCGTCCGTTCTCGGTCGGGCCGGCGCGTGCTGTCGCCCGACCGCGGGGCCGGGTCTGCCAGGTCCGTCTGCATGACATCGGCACCGGCAAGCTTGGCGCTGTCGCCACCATCCGCTCCCGACCGCTGCTCTGACAGTTGTGTTTCCGGCCGGTCCAGCCCGATTCCGTCGGCGCGGACCGGCCTAGGATCGCGGCGGTTCCGGCCTGACGCCGAGCGCGTTCGCCCACAGTATGGTCAGCTGTTCGACAGCTTCGTCGAAATCGTAGTCCCGAAAGTTCTGGACCAGCCAGAGCTCGGCGAATCTCGCGGTCATCGCGCCCAGGGCGTCCGCGGCGAACGACGGGTCAAGTCGGTGATCCGCAGCACCTTCTTTCTGCATCCTGATGATTGCCCGCTCGGCCCGCGTGACGTAATGCTTCATGGTGGCCATGCGAGCCTCGTTCACGGGCGGGTCGTACCGCGACACCTGCTCGATCACCCCGATGATCGCCGCCTCGTCCCGATAACGCTCGAGGTAGCGGCGGTTGGATCGTCGAATCCGCTCCCAGACCGAATCACTGCCGGCTGCCGAGTGCTCGGTCGGCGCGGTAAGCAGCTCCTCCTGGGCGCGGGCCACCTCGCGGAAGATCTCCTCCTTGGAGTCGAAGTAGTGATAGAAGGTGCCCAGTGCGATCTTGGCTGTCTGGGCGATGTCGGCGATCCGTGCTTCCAGGAACCCGTCCCGCTCAAAGACCGTTTTTGCCGCGTCGATCAGACGGGCCCGGGTTCGTATCCCCTTCGCGGACAACGGGCGCACCGAGGCGGCCTGCCGTGGATCCCCCACCTTCGCCGGTGGACCGGCTGTCTCCGGCGAATCGGAGGCCTGCGGATCCTGGGGCTGCGGCACCGCTGGGGTCACCGTCGCCTCGCCCTGACCGGGAGCCGGGACGCCGGCGTTGGTAGCATGTGCAAAGCGCACTGCCTCACTTTGCGAAGTCGATGTCGGTTTCGGTTCTCCACTCTACCGGCTCGTTCACAGCGACGGGCTCGCATCGTGCTGGAAGATCGCGGTGGGCATCGGTGTCGTCCGCTGATCACACGCGTTCAAGGATCGTGGCGGTGCCCATGCCGCCGCCGGTGCACATGGTGACCAGGCCGATGGTGCGGTCCTGGCGCTCCAGTTCGTCGAGCACGGTACCGAGCAGCATCGCACCGGTCGCGCCGATCGGGTGGCCCAGCGCGATGGCACCGCCGTTCACGTTCACCCGCTCCGGATCGAGCTCGAGATCGGTGATCGTCGTCAGAGCGACGGCGGCGAACGCCTCGTTGACCTCCCAGAGATCGACATCCGCGACCGTCATCCCGGCCCTGTCGAGGCAGCGCCGGGCGGCGGGCGCCGGCGCGGTGAGCATGATCACCGGTTCTGAACCGACGGCCGCGGTGGCGCGGACACGGGCCCGCGGGGTGACGCCGTTCGCCCTCAGCCAGCGCTGCGAGGCGACCACGACCGCGGCGGCACCGTCGACGACTCCGGAGGAGTTGCCGCCATGGTGGACATGGTCGATGTGGTCGACCCGCGGGTAGCGGGACAGCGCGAGTTCGTCATAGCTGAGCGGCCCGTCGTCCGGCCGGGCAGCACCGACGGCGGTGAACGCCGGACGCAGTCCGGCGAGCCGCTCGACGGTCGTTCCGGGGCGGGGGTGCTCGTCCTGCCTGAGCAGGACGTCACCGGTGGGCCCGGTGACCGGGATGATGCTGGCGGCGAACCGGCCCTGCGCGATGGCCGCGGCGGCCCGGTCCTGGCTGCGCACGGCGAACGCGTCGACGTCCGTGCGGTCGAGCCCGGCCAGAGTGGCGATGAGGTCCGCCGAGACGCCCTGGGGAACGGTGGGGTACAGCTCGCGCAGCGCCGGATTGTGGCCGTCGATGGTGACGGAGCCGGCGGTGAGGTCCCAGCGTGACATCGACTCCACGCCGCCGGCGACGACCAGGTCCTGGGCCCCGCTGGCCACACCGGTCGCGGCGACGGTGACGGCCTGCTGGCCCGACCCGCAGAAACGGCTCAGCGTCAGCCCGGGCACCGTCCGCGGCCAGCCGGCGAGCAGGGCCGACAGCCGGCCGATGCAGTCACCGTGGTCACCGGCGAGGATGCCGTTGCCGACGACGACGTCCTCGACCTCGGCCGGGTCGAAACCGACCCGGCCGGCCAGCGCGCGCAGACACTGCGCCAGTAGTTCCTGCGGATGCACGTCGTGCAGTGCGCCGTCGGGCCGGCCCTTGCCGCGAGGGGTCCGCACGGCGTCGACGATCCAGGCGTCCACGTCAGCTCACCTCATGGAACAGCGTGCGGGGGCGGGCGTCGGCGAGCAGCCGCCGGACCGCCTCACCGACCTCGCCCGGCGAGGTGACGGGATCCACGCCGGGTCCCCGGTGCCAGCCCTCGGCGACCGCCAGCACGAGTCCCGATGCCTCGATCACCTGGCCGGACACGTCATGGGAGTCGGCCGACGCCAGCCAGGTGATCACGGGTGCGACGGCGGCTGGCGCGAACGCCGCGCGTACCTCGTCGGTGATCTGCAGGTTCTCGGTCAGCCGGGTCAGCGCGCCGGGGGCGATGGCGTTGACGGTGACGCCGTACCGGCCGAGTTCCTGGGCCGCGATCTGGGTGAGCGCGGCGATGCCGGCCTTGGCCGCGCCGTAGTTGGACTGCCCGGGGTTGGCGTAGAGACCGGACACGGAGGTCGTGTTGATGATGCGGGCGTCGTTGGTCACGCCGGACTTGGCGCGCTCGCGCCAGTAGGCGGCGGCATGCCGGCTCGGGGCGAACGTGCCCTTGAGGTGCACGCGGATCACCGCGTCCCACTCGTCCTCCGACATCGAGAACAGCATCCGGTCACGCAGGATCCCCGCGTTGTTCACGAGGACGTCGAGGCCACCGAAGCTGTCGATCGCCTGCCGCACGAGGCTGGCGGCGCCATCCCAGCTGCTGATGTCGTCCGCGTTGGCGATGGCCGTGCCACCCTTGGCGACGATCTCCTCGACGACCTCGTTCGCCGGACCGCTGCTGCCGCCGGCGCCGTCGCGGGCGCCGCCGAGATCGTTCACGACGACGTTCGCGCCGTGCTCGGCCAACGCGAGGGCGTACTCCCGACCCAGGCCGCGCCCGGCGCCGGTGATGATGCAGGTTCGGCCCTGGCACGTGATGGCTTCACTCATGGTAGACAGTCAATATCGATGTCGATTTCGATGCAAGGGAAGGGGGCGGACGGGCATGGCTTGGGACTTCTCGACTGACCCGGACTACGCCGAGCTTCTGGCCTGGGCGGACGCGTTCGTGCGCGAGGAGTGCGAGCCCCTGGACCTGGTGGTCCGGGAGTCGCACGATCTCGGCGATCCGGTCCGGCAGGCACTCATCCCGCCGCTGCAGGCGGTGGTGCGGGAGAAGGGACTGTGGGCGACGCACCTGGGGCCCGAGCTCGGCGGCCCCGGCTACGGGCAGGTGAGACTGGCCCTGCTCAACGAGATCATCGGGCGATCGGTCTGCGCGCCCATCGTCTTCGGTTCGCAGGCGCCGGACTCCGGAAACAGTGAGATCCTCGCCCGCTTCGGCACGCCGGAACTCAAGGAGCGGTACCTCGTGCCGCTGCTCGACAACCGTATCGTGTCGTCGTTCTCGATGACCGAGCCGCAGGGCGGGGCCGATCCGAAGATTTTCACGACCACGGCGCGGCTCGACGGTGACGAGTGGGTCATCAATGGCGAGAAGTGGTTCACGTCCTACGCGGCCCTCGCCTCCTTCCTGATCGTGATGGCGGTGACCGATCCCGACGCGCCGACCTACCAGCAGCAGTCGATGTTCGTCGTTCCGGCCGGGACGCCCGGCGTGCGTATCCTGCGCAGCGTCGGAATGGGCTACGAGCCGGTCGGCGAGGGTATCGAGGGTTATGTCCGCTATGAGAACGTCCGAGTGCCGGCAGATCACATGCTCGGCCCCCGCGGCGGCGCTTTCATGGTTGCTCAGACCCGACTCGGAGGTGGGCGTATCCATCATGCGATGCGTACCGTCGGTCTGGTACGAAGAATCTTCGACATGATCTGCGAACGCGCCGTGTCCCGCTTCACCCAGGGCGAGGTTCTCGGGGACAAGCAGCTTGTTCGGCAGATGGTCGCCGACTCGTGGATGGAGATCGAGTCCTTCCGGCTGCTGACCCTGCAGACCGCGTGGAAAATCGACAGGTACCAGGACTACAAGGTCGTGCGGGCGGACATCTCGGCCGTCAAGGCGATGATGCAGAAGGTGCTGCACGACGTCAGCGCCCGCGCGCTGCAGCTGCACGGCTCGCTCGGCACGACGCACGAGATGCCCTTCGTCCACTACCTGGTCGAGTCCTTCGTGCTCGGGCTTGCCGACGGGCCGACCGAGGTCCACAAGATCACACTTGCCCGGGAGCTGCTCAAGGGCGTCCCGGCTTCGAAGGATGTGTTCCCCTCGGGGCATCTGCCACGGCTGCGCGCCGAGGCCGAGGCGAAGTTCGCCGATCGTCTCGCCGGCATACCGCGGACCTGATGACCGGCGGTCATCGGCCCGGCCGCGACGCCGCCCGGCCAGGCACGGCGCAGCCGGACCCCGACCCCGGGCCGCTGGGAGCCCGAGGCCGGCACGTGTCAGAGCGGCTGGTCGAGCAGGGCGGCGGCTCGGGCGAGCAGGCCGGGCAGTACGTCGGCGATCTGTTCGGCCAGCGGGTTCGGGGTCGGCCCCTGTCGCGCGTGCTTGACGATCAGAGACCAGGTGGCGGTGGCCTTGAAACACGCCAGTGCCTGGAACCAGGGCAGCGCGGGTACCTCGCGGTCAAGGTGCCCGGCATAGGCCTCGGCGAGATCGGCAGGGGCGGGCAGCAGGCCCACATAGCGGCTCGGGCGCTGGTAGGTGGCCGGATCGGCGTTGATGAGAAACCAGCCGAGATCCACCCGTGGATCGCCGACCGACCAGATCTCCCAGTCGATGACCGCGGTGACCGTCGGGCCTGTGGCCAGCAGGTTTCCGAGACGAAAATCGCCGTGCACGATGGCGGCGCCCATGGCTGCCGGCACGGAGCCAAGAAGTGTCCGCGCGATCCTCGCCCATCCGGGCGCCAGGTTCTCGTCGACGGTTCCCAACGCGCGTGTCCACCGCCGCACCTCGTCGACCAGGCTGATCCGGGGCTCGTCGGCCAGCCCGAGCTCGGCCGGGTCCAGCCGGTGCAGGGTGGCGAGGGCGCGCACGGCGTCCTGGACGCGGTCGGTGAGCACCGCCGGATCGTCCGCCTCGGTCGGGTCCGCCGGATCGTCGGTGTCGAACAGCGGCTCGACCGAGGTTCCGGGGACGAAGGACATCACGAACAGGGGTGGGACGGCGGGGGGATCCCCGCGGTCCTCCCACAGGACCGTCGGCACGGGGACGTCGGTCGGCGCCAGTCTGCGCAGCAGCAGGGCCTGGCGCAGGACATCACGGTTACGCACCGGCTTCAGGCCTGGCGGAGCGACCTTGACGACGACCGGACGGGAGGCTCCGTCAACAGTGGCCGTTCCGGTGTAGGACAGGCTGGACGCGCCGCCGGACAGCCGGCGCAGCCCGCCGAGCTCGATGGCCGTGAGCCGGGTCTCCAGCGTGTCGAGGTCGATGTCGATCGCCATCATTTCCTCTCGTTGGGTTGATATCAGGGAGACAACATGTCAGGGCTGTGCGAAGGCAGGACGGCGCTGGTCACCGGGGCAAGCAGAGGTCTCGGAAAAGCCATCGCCCAGCGGCTTGCCGCCGAGGGTGCCACGGTGATCATCACTGCGCGTACCCTGGAACCGGATGAGCGGTATGTAGGTTCCCTGCGGGAGACCGCAGAGGAGATCAAAGCGGCTGGAGGGTCTGCGATCGCCATTCCTTGCGACCTTTCCCAAGATAGCGAACGTGAGCGCTTCTTCGCCGCTGCAGTAGCTCAGGTCGGGTCACCGGATATTTTGGTCAACAATGCTGCTGTGACTTTTCTCCGCACGCTCGAAAAATTCCCCGAACGCCGGGCCAGGCTGATGCTCGAGATGCATGTCATCGCTCCGATGCATCTTATTAGGCTCGCTGTTCCGAGTATGCGGGAGCGTGGTGGTGGCTGGATTCTTAATCTCACCTCCGTCGCTGCCAGGCTGCCCGTCGGACCGCCGTTCTCAACCTTTGACGCGACGGCCGGATTTGGTCTTTACGGTACGGTCAAAGCCGCGCTCGACCGGCTGACCGGGTCCTTCGCGGCCGAGCTCCATCCCGACCGGATCGCGGTGAACGCGGCGGCCCCTTCCAATCCGGTGGCCACCCCGGGGGCTGGGACCCTGGACCTGGCGAAGGAGGAGACCGAGGAGATCGATCTGATCGTCGAGACCGCGCTCGCTCTCTGTACGGCTGACCCCGCCACCACGACCGGCCGGATCGTCCACACGCAGTCCTTTCTCCGGGAGCTCGGGCGCCAGGTCTGACAACCCGGACCGTGTACCTCAGGGCCGGGAGAGTCTGCTACTCCGACGTGGCACACGCCCATCTTTCGACTTCGACGTCGGTTTCAATACTGTTGGAGTGGCGGGTTCGGCGTCAACCCCAGCCCGGCGACGATCGGATGTGCAGCGATCGTGACACCTCCTCTTCGATCACCATGGATCTTCGACTTCGACAACCACCAATTCGACAACCACCGATAGGAGGCGGAAGACGCCTTCACCCGCTACCAGGATCGGAGCCTGCGCTACCGGGGTGTGCGGTGGGCGGACGTGGACGGCGGGCGCCGTCTGCTGGTCGGCGGGACGACCAACTCGTATTCGACTCGGCGCGACCTGGCGGGACGGCGCGATGCCGGTCAATGTGTCCGGTGGCCTGGAGTCCAAGGGGCATCCTGTGTCGGCGACCGGTATCGCCAACATCTGGGAGGTCTGCCATCACCTGCGTGGTGAGGCCGGCGACCGTCAGATCGAAGGCGCCCGGGCTGGCGTCCGCGCGGCGTGCCACGCGTTCATGGGGTCGTGGTCTGTTGGATTCTGCGGATCGCCAGGGCAAGCTGCAGACGCAGCCGGCCGGCGGGCTCGCGGACGGGCCATCCGAGGGCGACCTCGGCCTGGGAGAGGCGTGCCTGCAGGGTGGAATGGTGCACGTTCAGGAGCCGGGCGGCGTGGCGCAGGCTGTCGGCGCGGGCCAGAGCATCGAGAGTCGTCAGCATCCAGGTCGTCGTCGCACCGGCGTGTGCCAGCGTCTGAACGTCGGGTACCGGGCCCGCGTCGAGATCGACGGCGCGGACGAGCAGCGCGAGACCGCCCAGCTCGTCGGCGTACACCACGCGCGGTCCCGGGTCCGTGGCGTTGCCTTCGGCGGTCAGCCGCAACGCCAGCCGGGCGCCGTCCCAGGAGGAGGGCAGGTCGGCGATCGGTACCGCGCAGCCGACCCCGGCGCACATCGTGGTGGGCGCCTCGGCGTCATGGGCGATGACGCGCGCGGACCCGTCCCGCAGTGCGACCACGCGGGCCTTGGCAGGTAACCCCAGCCGACAGGCGATGCTCACTCGGTCGGCGGTGGCCACTCGGGAGTCGAGGACAAGCTCCAGCGCGGTGGAGTGGTCGAACATGCCTCGTCCGCCGCTGTGGTCGAGTGCTGCCCGTACGGCGGTCGCGGCGCGTTCCAGCACCACGGCCTGGAGGGTGCTGACGGGTCGGGTCGCCTCGAGCCAGAGCGAGTCGCCCGCCCGGTTGACCGATACGCAGGGCCAGCCAGGATCCGGGTCGCCCGAAGGCGGCTCGGCGCTGCGATCGGGTAAGGCCCGCACGAACACCAGCCGCGTCGGGTCGGACAACCGGACCGGACAGCCGGAGAGCTCCGCCGCGCTGGCCACCACCGTTCGCACGTCGGCCCGCCTGGCCACCATGAGATCAAAATGACTGATCACCTGAACGGCTACGGCCGCCTCGGCATCCAGGTCGGCGAGTCGTACGGCGAGCTCTCTCATCTCACCATGGTGTCGCCACCCCGCTGGACAGACCAGCCCAAGGCCGGCGTGTGATCCGCAGGTCCGCCGGGGCGGCCCTGCCTGGCAGCCATGGCGGTTCGGACGCCGCCTGGCGGAGACGACCCGTCGGATGGCGGCTGGTGTCGGACGACGGTGTCTCGCAGACTCCTCCTGACGAGTACGGAGATGGCGGCCTGTCGTGGTCGCGGGCTTCGGCGAAGGAGAGCCACCATGAGCGAGCCGACCCAGGTTCCGGTTCCGACGAGTGTCAGTGAGGTCGCGCGCCAGTTTCTGGCGGTACCGGCGGCTGCTGCGTGGAGCTACCCGGCGCTCGATGACGTGCAGGGCTGGCTGGGTTTCGTCGAGTCGGTGGATTCCACTGTGCGCGAGCGGCTCACCGGCTTCGATTTCCCGGTGGCGGTGGAGGACACCGAGATCGCCGGTGTGCGCGCCTATGTCATCGCCCTGCCGGGTACGGACACCGAGACAACACCGATCTATCTGGACCTTCATGGCGGTGCGCTGATCCTGGGAGGCGGCGAGCTGTGTCGGACGATGAGCTCGGTGACGGCCATGACCAACGGAATGATCACCTGGGGGGTGGACTACCGGATGCCGCCCCTGCATCCCTATCCGGCCGCCCTCGACGACTGTCTCGCGGTGTACCGGGAGGCGCTGAAGCAGCGGGACCCTTCGGAGATCTTCGTGGGTGGCGGTTCCGCGGGTGGAAACCTGGCGGTGGCCCTGCTGGTCCGCGCGAGGCAGGAAGGACTGCCCATGCCCGCGGCCCTGGTGCTGCTGACTCCGGAGGTCGATCTCACCGAGTCGGGGGACACCTTCCACACCAACCGCGAGTTCGACAACGTCCTGAGCAGCCTCCGCGAGGTGAACCTGCTGTACGCGGACGGACACGACCTGTCCGATCCGTTGCTGTCGCCGCTGTTCGCGGACCTGACCGGGTTCCCGCCCACCTTCCTGCAGTCCGGCACCCGTGACCTGTTCCTGTCCAACACCGTGCGACTGCACCGCAGGTTGCGCGCCGTCGGCGTCGACGCCGAACTGCATGTCTTCGAGGCCATGCCACACGGCGGGTTCGGCGGTGCCAGCCCGGAGGATCTCGATCTGAGAGCCGAGATGCGCAGGTTCCTCGACCGCCATCGCGACCCGCGCTGACGCGGGCGCCGTTGATCGGGCGGCCATGCGCGGATGGCCACCCGATCGACGAACGTCAGGACAACGGACGCGGGTTACCCGCCTGAGACGGTGGCCCGGGGCGTGGTGGGTTGGCTGCTGGGCTGGGTGAGGGCGGTGGCGATCAGGGTGCTGAGGGCGGCGGTGCCGGTCGCGTTGGGGTGGTAGGGCGTGCCGGTCGCGTTCGAGCCGTCGATCCAGCGGTCAGTGGCAGGGGCACAGACATCGTGTCCGACGCTGGCGGTGTAGGCGTCGATGAAGGTGATGTGGGCGTCGGCGGCGGCGAGGCGGGAGGTGTTCTGCAGGGTGGCACCGATGCCCGCGAGTGTCACGCTGTCGGCGGTGGAGATGACGTTGCCGGGGCAGGTCTTCGGCTGGTCCGGGAACACCCGTGGGTAGGTGACCAGCAGGATGCGCGCCTTCGGGGCCTTGGCCTTGATCGCGGCGAACAGTGCGGCGAAGGAGGTGCGTAGCTTCGCCGCGGCGGTCTTGGTGTCCTCCGGGGTGGGCAGGCTGGTGCAGGGTTTGCCGGTGCCGGCCGCGTTCGCGCAGATCAGGGTGCTGACGGAGTAGGCGAGGTCGTTGCCGCCGGCGGTGATGGTGACCAGTCGGGTGTCCGCGGTGAGCCCGGCGATCTGGACGGGATGGTCGCCCTGAGGGGTGCTGAGCAGGTTCTGGACGGTCGCGCCGCCACAGGTGACGTCGACGAGGTGGAGGTGGAGCCGGCTGGCGAGCAGGTGGGGGTAGTTCTTGGCGGAGCGCAGGCATCCCTTGCTGATGTCGGCGCCGATGCCGGTGCCGGCAGCGAAGGAACTGCCCATCGCGACGTAACGACCCGTGATCGGGGTGGCCGATGCGGCGGGTGTGGCGGTGTTCGGCGCGGCGGACGGAGTCGGGGAGTCCGAGTTCGAGCCCGAGCTGCAGCCGGCCGCCGCGAGTGCTCCGGCGAGTCCGAGAGCGAGTAACCGGGCCTTCGTTGATGGACGCATCGGTACTACGCCTCCGGGCCGCCCGCGTGACGGCACTGGCATGGTGATCGACATCTGGACAGATAAGCGAGCAATGCTCGTATAGAGCATCGGCGTAGTATCCGAGCAATGCTCGCGTAGGTCAAGATGTCCGTGCGGGCCAGGGTGTCTGTGGGTGGTGACGTGCGCAACTCGACACGGCCGGCGACCGACGGTTCGGGTGCCGACGCTCACCGGCCGGGCTCGACGGTCTGGTGGATCGACCGGGTCGGGGTGGCGGCGCGGCGCCGACCCCGCACGGGTGGGCTCTCGACGCAGCGGATCGTGCGGGCGGCGATCGAGGTGCTCGACGAGCGCGGCTTCGAGGCGCTGACCGTGCGCGCGGTCGCCGACCGGCTCGACACCAGCAGCGGTGCCCTTTACCAGCACATCGCCAGCCGTGACGAGCTGATCGTGCTGATCGCCGATCACTACCTCGGGCAGGCGCGACTGCACCCGGGCGGCGGCACGGACTGGCGTACAGACGTCGAGGAGCTGATGCGCGAGATGCGGCGCGTCCTGCTGGAGGCGCCGCTGCCCCCGTCGGCCTCGACCGACCGGGCGATCTGGGGGCCCGGCACGCTCCGGATCGTCGATGCCGCCCTCGGCCTGTTCCTGGCCGCCGGACTGACCAACGACCAGGCCGGCTTCGCAACGGCCGCGATCATCGACTTCGTCTTCGGCGCGGTCGCGATCCAGCGCGGCAGCGGCGGCCGCGGACCGCACGGAGCCGGCGACATCAGCGCGTTTCTGAACACCCTGCCGCCCGATCAGTACCTGGCGCTGCGCACCGCTGGTCCGGCCTTCCTCGCCGCCAGCGCCGACAGTGTCTTCGCTCAGGGCATGGCACTCGTCCTCGACGGCGTGGCCAGCCGCTTCTTCGGCCAGCGCTGACCTCGCCGTTGCCCGACGGCGAGCCCGCCATCAGGCAGCGAAACCGCTCACGCAGCGAAGTTCACTGCGTACTTTTGGTGAAACAGGGCATACGGGCAGGAGGCAACGGGCTCGTTCCATGTGGAACGGCCAGTTCGGCCTGGCTGGACGGTGAGACCAGATGAGTGACGGAGCCCCTTCGGGTGTGCTTGCTGGATCGGGTGCGGGCCGCTCGCCCACCGATCGTCTCTTCCGGCGAGCGTCGGCGAGCGTCCTCGTCTTCATGCTCGCGACCCTGCTGGCGGGTGTGGTGCTGCCCGAGCGACCGGGGCTGCTCCTTTTCCGATGCCTGGCCGTGGCGGTCTACGCCGCAGGTACGGCGGTGTGCCTGGTCTGTGCTGCCCGCAACCGCGGGCGGGAGCGCCACTGGCGCCTCCTCAGCGCGGCGATGCTGCTGTTCCTCCTCGCGGTCACGGTGATAGTGCTGAGGGCGGCGGTCGTCACCGACTCGGGCCTGATCCGGCTGACGCCGGCTTCGCTGTTGTTCCTGCTGCCATGCGCGTTCGGCGTCGCCAGCCTGCTGACCTATCCGACGGAGCCGTTCGACCTCGCGGTCCGCGGTCCCGGGCCCGTCCAAGACGCTCGCTGGTACGTGATCACAATCCTCGACGGCGTCGTGGTGGCAGGGGCGGCCACGCTCGTGGCCTGGGAGACCATCCTGCACCACATGGTCTCGATAGCCGACAGTCACGCGGAATCAATCATCGTGGGCATCGCGGTCAGTGCCACCACCCTGATGCTCACCGTGGTCGTTGTTCTGATCACCACCTTCCGGTACGCGCACCGGCAGCTGGGCCTGGGCCTGCTGGGAACGGCCTTCCTGGCGTTCGCGGTGACGATGAACGTCTACCTGTACTCGGCGTCCACTGCCCAGACGGATGTCCCCCGATTAGCCGATCTCGGGGTGATCCTGCCCCCGCTGCTCGTGGGGCTCGCCGCGCTGTCACCTCCCGACAGGTCCACCGGCGACGGTCCTGCGGCGCCGCCCGGGGCCGGCCACCGGGACGACGCGCGGACGGCCTCCCGGCGTCGTGGGTGGCACTCGGTCCTGCCCTACCTGCCCCTCCTCGTCGCCGGCGTGGTCACGATGAGCATGGCGGCCCGAGGCAGCCTGCACGCGCAGTACGAGATCTGGGCACTGCTGGGACTGCTGGTGGTCGCCCTGATCCGGCAGCTGACCACGATGGCCGACAACATCCGCCTACTGGCCCGGGTTGAGGAGAGTCAACGCCAACTACGTCATCTCGCCTTCCACGACCCGCTGACGGACCTGGCGAACCGGACACTGTTCGCCGACCGGCTCGACCACGCACTCGCCCGATGGCGCCGCCACCCCCATCGCCTGGCAGTGATCTTCTGTGATCTCAACGATTTCAAGCGGGTCAACGACGCCCTCGGGCATGCCGCCGGCGACGATCTGCTGCGCGTGACCGCCCGCCGGCTGGCCGAGTCCGTCCGCGCCGACGACACGGTGGCCCGTCTCGGCGGCGACGAGTTCGCGATCCTGCTCGAAGGCGGAACGGAGGACTTCGCCGTGATCGGCCGACGGCTCACCGAAGCGGTCCGAACCCCGGTCCACCTCGCCGACACCACATACAGCGCCGCCGCCAGCTTCGGCCTCGTCATCGTCGAACCCGACAGTGCCCCCGTCTCCGCGCAGGACCTCCTCCATCGTGCCGACCTGGCCATGTACGCCGCCAAGGCCCATGGAGTGACCAGCCTGACGACCTACGGCCCCACGCACCCACCTGCGCCACCCGCGCCGCGTCCACCCCCGTTGACGACATGACCGCGGCACCTCCGCGCCGGACACGGGCATCCGGCGGATCACGCGGTCGGCGTCCGCCCCTGGCGACAGCCGACCACCGGACCGCCAAAATGATCACCCTCGACGGGAATCGGCATCCAGCGAACTCCGACGTTGGGACCGGCCGACGGACGCGCCGTCGACGTATCCACCGATCATGACCGGTCGACAGCTCGACGAGGGTGGCCTGGCCCTCGAGGTCCTCGTGGGGTTCGTCCGCGGTTGGGTCTCGAGCGGGCGGGCCTGGAGGCGAGGAGCGGCTGGTTGGTGGACGCGGTGGCGGCTCCTCAGTGGGTGTGTGCGATGAGGATGTCGCAGGGCGCGTGATGGGCGACGTCCGCTGCGATGCTGCCCAGGACCCGGGTGACGCCTTGGACGCGTTTGTTGCCTACCACGATGATGCTCGCTCCGAGCTCTTCGGCGACCCTGACGAGTACGTCAGCCGGCTTGCCGAACTCCGAGCGGGGTGTGGTTGTCAGGCCGGCGAGGCCGGCGGGGAGATCTTCGATCGCCTGTTGGGCCATCTTCAGCGCGGCATCGCTTGCGGACAGGTCGAGTTCGTCGCCGGGCCGGCCCACCTGTAACCGGTCGGTTGAGCTGAAGGCGCTGACGACGATCAGCTCGTGTCCGAGAGCGGAAGCGAGCGCCGCCGCTCTGGCGGCGGCTTTGCTCGCTGTGTCACTTCCATCGACGCCGACAATGATCTTGCCCATTTCGCACCTCTCATGGCCTGCGCGGAAGTGTGACGATAGCCGTATCCGGCATGAGGTTCTGTCCGCGCTGGCTGGTTGCCCAGGTCTCAGTTTTGATGACGCTATCGCCGTTCTGGTCGAGGTGCTTGCCGGTTGCTCGTCCACTCGGTCGGACAGCGTCAGAAAGGTGGACGTGGACGTGCTGGAGGGTGACCATCCGACGGGTTCGCGCCGTGCACCCTGCCACCGCCGTGCAGTCCGGGTATCCGCTGTGGACCCGCGGCGACGAGGCTCGGGCCACCGCCGCCGGGGATCGGCGGCCTGCTCGTGCGGCGGTACGTGGAGACCGCCACCGTATGATGCCTGTCTGCGCGTCCGCGAGGCGGAATCTGAGCCGTGCGGTCGTGGCTGTCTGGCGGCGATGACACCGACGAATCGGACGTCGACCTGCTGTACGTGCTGGCTCCCGACTGCTCTCCAAGCCTCGGCCGGTTCCATCGACCCGGCCAGCGCCAGGCTGC
The DNA here is from genome assembly GCF_023243055.1 of Frankia sp. AgPm24. Classification (NCBI taxonomy): domain Bacteria; kingdom Bacillati; phylum Actinomycetota; class Actinomycetes; order Frankiales; family Frankiaceae; genus Frankia; species Frankia sp. AgPm24. The sequence continues at coordinate 61,649 of NZ_JALKFW010000204.1, forward strand.
CCGCCGAGGCCGTCCTGAACCCAAAACAAAAAGTTCTCCCCAGGAAATCCTGGAAAGAACTTTTTCGAGTAGCGGGGACAGGATTTGAACCTGTGACCTCTGGGTTATGAGCCCAGCGAGCTACCGAGCTGCTCCACCCCGCGTCGGTGTTTCTGCACTATACAGGGCCGCCGAGGTCAGATGTCAAACGAGTGGGTCGACCAGTATGTTCGGCTGCCCTGGGTCGGCCCGACGCCCCACACTCCGCCCCCTGCCGCGCCAGGCAGGTGGGGCGCCGGCGTGTCGGCGCGGAAGCTCGCCACGCCGGCTCGCACATCATCCGGCCGCGGAGTGGCACCACACGACATCTACCGCGGAGGGCATCCGCAGCTGCGGTCAGGCCGGATTTGGCCGCTATCGGTTTGGGATTGGTCTCGCGGGACGACCACGGCACGCCATATGCCCGTGGGGCCTGACAGCTGCGGAGGCGCGTGGCTCGGGTCTGCGTCGCTGCGTAAGGATCTCCCTCGTACGGATCGAACCGATCTCTCCTATGTCCCAGGGAGGCTCCCTTGACCGACACGAACACCTACGCCTACGTCGACGCTGACACCCTCGACGTCCGGATCATCCGTGGTGAGGCTGACAAGGAAGGCGCTGTCGTCGGCCGCCTCGACGCCGCCGACCTCCCCGCCCTCAGCGACGCCGCCGACAGGCTGCTCGCGACCCTCGGCATCCGCCCCGTCAGCGACTGGAGCGATGTTGAGGGTGGCCTGTTCGCCGTCGTGGAGGAGACCGCGGCGGTGCCGACAGCCAGCTGACCGGCGACCACGAGCGCCCCGGTCTGGGTCCAGGCCGGGGCTTCTCCTTGCCCGGACAGGACGGTGGGGGCGGCGGTGAGCGGCCTCAGCGCCGACGCCATCGACGACCACCCGGTCATGCCGAGCGGGTCAAGCACGAGCATCTCTCCGTCTGTTCCGGTCACGATCATGCGTACAGCGCCGGCGGACTTCGAGCCGGCCGTGCGGTACGCCTGGCCGATCTCTTCCAGCGGGTAGCGGTGCGTGATCAGGTCGGCGAACGGGGTGCTCGGATCCTGCGGGACGCGGGCAGCGATCCCATAGTCGTGGACGCCGCGCACGACCCCGTGGACCACAAGGAAGATCGGCAGCACGCGGTCGGCGCAGTCCACGTCGTCGAGGGGCAGGGCGAGGCGGACCGTGCCGCGCGCCGGGTCGACCTCCGGCACGGTGAGCGCGCCCGAGCCGCCGCCGAGCAGTGCCGCCCTGTGCCACCGCCCTGTCGACCGAGCCTCGCGGATCGTCCGTCCCGCGGGTTGGAGCAGGCGGTCGCGGCCCCGCCCGCGACCCGGCATCTCGCCGATCTCGGTGCCCGGGCGGACGTCTTCCTGCAGAACCTGGCGCCGGGCGCCGCCGACCGGCTCGGCTTCGGCGGCGTCGCGTCACGCGCCCGCCATCCGCGACTGGTCACCGTCGGCCTGCCCGGATACGGTGCCGGCGGCCCGTTCGAGCACCGCCGCGCCTACGACATGCTCGTGCGGAGCGAAGCGGGCTCGCCTCGGTGACCGGCGGGCCGGAGCGTCCCGCGAAGATCGCCGCACCGCGGGCCGCGGGGGCCACCTGACCCGCCTCGACACCCGGTTACGGCCGGGGCCTGACCTCGGCCATCTCCGACCAGCCGGTCGCGTCGGGGATCGTCACGTTGATGATCTCTGGCGTGCCGCTCACGTAGTCGGGCAGCTTGTCGATGGCCGCCTTGAAATGGCCGGAGTTCACGTGCGCGACGCCCGCGTCCTGGTCGGCGAAGGCCTCGACGAGCGTGTACTTCGTGGGGTCCTCGGTGCTGCGGGACCAGTCGAAGAACAGGTTGCCCGACTCGGCTCGGGTGCTCGCGGTGAAGTCTGCGACGATGTCGAGCCACTGGTCCGCGAACTCCGGCTTCACCGGCCAGCGGACGACGATGAAAATCATGTCCTGAGGGTATGGTGTGCGCACCGCCAGATGATCGCCCCGCTCACGCTGGGTGCGGTCCCCACCCGACCACCCGACCAGCCGCCCGAGCCCGGCCGAATGCGCCACCTCGCGGTGCGTGATGTGCCAATAGTAGACGCGTGGTCTCTCGGGGTTCTGGTGGTCGGGGTTCGCCGGTAGGTCGACGACGCCCGAGCGCTCGCCGTGCTCGTCCGTCTCGAGTCTCCTGGTCGAGGAGGCGTCGGGCGAGGTCGTCGGCGCGTGAGCGGGCGTCCTTCTGGCTGCTGGGGGTGGGCCTGGGTGGCATCGTCCTGGCCAAGCTCGGCCAGGACCTTGTGCACGCGTGGGGTTGGTGGACGCTGCCAGCCGGGATTCTCGTGGTGCTCGCGGCGGTCGCGGCGTTGTTCGTCGTGCGCGCTCGCAGGCTCCGCGAGAGCGGGCGCAGGGTGGCCGTGGCCGCCGTCGACGGACTGAATCCGACCGAGTTCGAGCATCATGTCGCGGATCTGCTGAGACGTGACGGCTGCCTGCAGGTGCGCGTGGTCGGAGGCCGTGGGGACGGGGGCGTGGATGTGCTCGCCCGCACCCCCCGGATGGCCCGGGTCGCGGTGCAGTGCAAGCACTACCCGGGTCGCGCGGTGGGTCCGGCCGCGGTGCGGGACTTCAACGGCTGCGCGTGGACGGATCACCGTGCCGATGTCGCGCTGCTGGTCACCTCGGGCCGGTTCACCGCCGCGGCCGCGGACTTCGGTCACCGTCACCGCATCCAGATGGTCGACCGGGAGGTGCTCAGCCGGTGGATGGCCGGCGAACGGATCCTGCCCCGCGCCCCGGCGCCCTGACGATGACCGGGAGGTGCATGATTTGTGGCGCGGGCCTGTCCCGCCTAGGTTTGCGGTTCGTGGAGGTGCGACAGTCCCGGACCGCCGGGCCGGCGGTCGATTCCGCTGACGTGCGGCTCGTGCGGGCGTTGCGCGACGGTGACGAGACGGCCTTCGCGGGGCTCGTCGAGCGCTGGACGCCGACGATGCTCGCGGTCGCGAACGGCTACGTGCCCAGCCGGACCGTGGCCGAGGACGTCGTGCAGGAGACCTGGCTGGCCGTGCTGACCGGCCTGCACCGCTTCGAAGGTCGATCAAGCCTGCGGACCTGGGTGTTCGCCATCCTGGTCAACCTCGCCCGACGGCGGGGCGTGCGGGAACGACGCAGCGTGCCGTTCAGCGCCCTCACCCGCGACGACACCGGTCCGACGGTCGCCGCGGACCGGTTCCTGCCACCCGGCGACGAGTGGGCCGGCCACTGGTCGGCCCCACCCCTGGCCTGGGACCTGCCGGAGTCGGCGGCGCTGTCCGGCGAGGTCCGGCACCGACTTCGGGTCGCGCTCGACGCGCTCCCGGCCCGCCAACGGGCCGTCGTGCAGCTGCGTGACGTGCTGGGCCTCGACGCGGACGAGGTCTGCACGCTGCTCGACCTCGCACCGGGCAACCAGCGGGTGCTGCTGCACCGCGGACGGGCCAGGCTGCGCCAGGCGCTGGAGGACTACATGAACGAGGCACACACATGACCCGGGACCCGGAGATCGACTGTGACGAACTCGTCGAGATCGTCACCGACTTCCTCGAAGGCGCTCTCGACGCCGACACCCACCGCCGCGTCACCGAGCATCTCGGTCAGTGCGACGGCTGCGAGGCCTACGTCGACCAGATGCGCACGACCGCTCGGCTCACCGGCACGCTCCGCCAGGACGAGCTGCCCCCCGAGATGCGCGACCGGCTGCTCGCGGCCTTCCGCGGCTGGAAGGCGGACACCACACCGTCCGCCTGACCCGCCTTCGACCGACCGACCGACCGACCGAGCGAGCGAGCGAGTGCCGGCCGCGGGGCGGCCGCTGGCCTGGCCGTCAGGGTGCGCCGCGTCTGTGGCTGTCGGCGGTGTCGGTGGTCGCGTCGCGTCGCGGGAGGACGGGTGCGTCGCGGCCGGTGCCTTCTGGCCGGCCGGAGGCCGCGGTCGTGTTCTTCTGCTCGTGGTATTCCTCTTCGACGTTGACGGTCCAGATGTCGTGGTGGGTGCCGTCCAGGATGTTCTCGACGGTGAGCATCGCGGTGAGCATGGAATGGTCGGCGTTGTTGTAGCGGTGCATGCCGTTGCGGCCGACGGGGTGAACGTTCGGGACGTTTTCGGAGATCCATTCTCGGATGATCTCGACATTGTGGCGATAGTACTGGTCGTAGGTCGGGTATGCCTTCGGTACGCGTACCACGTAGCCGCACTCGACCGCGCCGTGGCGGACGAGCCCGAGCAGTTCCAGTTCGCCGGTGGCGAGTTCGATCAGCTCGTCGTCGGGCCTGGTCCACATGTCGTCGCCCTCGAAGACGAAGAACTCCAGGCCGAGGCAGGTCCGTCCTTCCTTGACCAGGTACGGCGACCAGGAACCGTAGTTCTGGATCCGGCCGACCCGGACACCCGGGTCATGAACGTAGATCCAGTTGTCGGGGAAGCCGAACTCGGCGGGAACGACGAGCGCGACGGTGAGGTAGTCGCGGTAGCGCAGATCGTGGGCCGCTTCGATGACCGGGGCGGGTGCTGGCGGATCCATGCCCAGGACGAGGGCTGACAGCGGCGTCGAGGAGATCACCTGGTCGGCCGGTATCCGTGTCCGCTCACCTGCCCTCGACTGGACGGTGACCGCGACCGCGCGGCCGCGCTCGTGGTGGATGGCCGCGACGGTGGTGGCCATGGTGACCGTTCCACCCATCTTCTCGACCTTGTCGCGGCAGGTCTCCCACATCATGCCGGGGCCGTACTTCGGATAGTGGAACTCCTCGATCAGACTGGTGATGTCCTTCTGGTTGCGTCTCGGAAGGACCGCGTTGACGATCGCGGAGGACAGCGAGAGGTTCTTCACCCGCTGCGCGGCCCAGTCCGCCGGCATCTCGCTGACCGGGATTCCCCACAGCTTTTCGGTATAGGTCTTGAAGAACGTCCGGTACAGTCGCCAGCCGAAGCGCGCGACCAGCCACGCCTCATAGTTGCTCTGGTCCTTCGGTGGGCGCAGCCGAGCGCGTGCGTAGGAACCGATCGCCAGCGCCGCGGTTGTGGGCCCGAGGTTGCGCAGGGCGTTGAGGGCGCGCAGCGGGTAGTCGTAGAGCTTGCCCTGGTAGTAGATCCGGCTCATCCGGGGCCGGAGCAGGAAGTCCTCGGCGGGCAGGATCTCCTGCCACAGCGCCTCCACGGAGGCGACCTTGGTGAAGAACCGGTGACCGCCGATGTCGAAGCGCCAGCCGTCACGCTCGACGGTGCGGCTGATCCCGCCGACCACGTCGTCGGCCTCGAACACCGTGACGGCCTCGCTGCGAGTGGCCAGCTGGTAGGCGGCCGTCAGACCGGCCGGCCCAGCGCCGATGACCACCGTGTGCGGACTCCGAGTCGACACTGCTTCTCCCATTCCCTCGCTGGACGGCGAACGGCGATCCCCATGGGGCATAGTCGCCTAGATTATTGGACTCTACTGTCTAGATTTCGAGTCACATGAGTCCATGAGGGTAGCGTGTGGCTGTGGCCACCGACGAAGCGGGTGCCAGCGTCGCCGCGCTGGGCCGGGGCAGACTGGCCAAGCGTGAGGCGATCATGCGAGCCGCGTTCGACGTCTTCGCGCGCCAGGGCTACGCCGCCACCAGCCTCGACGACATCGCCTCGGCCACCCCGGTCTCCCGGCAGACCGTCTACAACCACTTCGGCGACAAGGAGAAGCTCTTCCTCGCCGTCGTCGACGAGCAGATCTCCTCGAACCTCGACGCACTACGCGACGCGACGAACACGTTCCCCGCGCGGGTGGACACCCTTGAGGACGCGGCCGCCTACCTCCTCGACCTCGCCCGGCGGATCACCGCGGTCTTCGCCAGTCCGACCACCGCCTCGCTGCGACTGCTCATCCAGACCGAGGCCCCCCGCCACCCGCGACTGCTCGCCCTGTGGCGTTCCCGCGTCACCGCGCCCGTCTGGCCAGCCCTCATCGGCAGCCTCGCCCGCCTCGCCCACGCCGGCGCCCTGACGATCGACGACCCCGCTCGCGCCGCCGGTCAGTACCTCACCCTGGTCACCGGAGTCTCCTGGCAGATGACCGAGCTCGGCACCTTCGCCCTCACAGCGCCCGCGGACCTCGACTCCCCGGAGCTCGACACCGCCATCCGAGCCAACGTCGCCCTCTTCGTCCGTGCCCACACACCCACCGTCACCCAGGCCCCCAACGGCACCAGCGCGCGCGGATAGAAAGATCGCGTGGACACGCGCGCCACCTGCCGATGGGTCCAGCCAGGCTGGCCGGCAGTCATTCACAGGCCACCCTGGAGTGCTCTGAGCAGCGCGGGCCCGGGGTGGGCCGCGACGCTCACGTTCGCCGCGACGAGGACGAGCGACGCCACGATCAGCACCGCGGCCAGCGCGGCGTAGGCGCGTGTCACCCGCTTCGCCGCCTGGTCGGCCGGGTTCCTTCGCCACAGCAGCACGCTGACGGCCAGCAGGGCGACGGCCACGACCGCGGCGACCACGGCCATCACCACGTGGTAAAGGGCGAAGTCGGCTGTCATCACGTCCAGGGGTGGTGTGGTCGGGGCGCCCGCGCGCGCGTCGGCCAGCTGGTGCGCGGCCTGGTCGAGCGCACCGGCGAGTGCCGGATCGGTCCGTCCCGCCGGCAACATGGGCAGCAGGGACGAGAACGGCGCCGCCGCACCCTGGATGTTCGCCATCGTCGCTGCCAGCGCGACCAGTGCGAGCGTTGTCGAGAGCACGCCGGCCGACACCAGACCGGCTCGCCGCGGCGCACCGCGGGTGTTCAGGGAACGCTTCCAGAGCGCGATCGTCAGCATGATGAGGACCGTGAGCAGGAGCGCGGAGACCAGACCTTTGACCAGGTGGAAGCGATACCAGTAGTCGACGACTCTGCTGAGGTGCGGAGAAAGCCGCCGGTCGCCGGAATGCCAGTACTCGACGAATCCGCCGCGCATGGCCGTGACGCGCCGCTGGTTGGTGACGAGGTCGCCGTCCGCGTCGCCCGCGGCCAGCCGGCTCGGGGCGAGAACGAAGGCGCCGAGGAGCGCGGCGGCGGACAGCACGAGTGCCAGCAGCGGGCGGCCCGCGGTGCCCGCCGGGCCGGCGACGCCACGGGTGGACCGGCCCGGACGCGTCCGGGGAGCCCTGTCGGATGAAGGTGTGAGCATGGATCACACGGTGTCGCGGGCGCGCAGCCTGGTCACCGGAGCGGGCCGGACAAACAAGGTGTGGCAGGCCCCACCCGGTCAGCCGGACGGTCGCGCTCAGGCGCTCAGGCGCTCAGGCGCTCAGGCGCGCAGGTGGGCGAGGACGGCGAGCACGCGGCGGTGCTGGGCGTCGTCGGGGGGCAGGCCGAGCTTGGCGAAGATGTTGCCGATGTGCTTTTCGACGGCGCTCGCGGACAGCACCAGCCGCCGGGCGATGGCCGTGTTCGAATGGCCCTCGGCCATCAGCCCGAGCAGTTCCCGTTCCCGTGCGGTCAGCGACGCCAGCGCCCGGCCGCCCCGCCGCCCGTCCAGCAGACGCGCGACGACCTGCGGGTCGAGCATCGTCGCGCCGCCGGCGACCCGCTCCAGCACGTCCAGGAACTCCCCGACCCGACCGACCCGGTCCTTGAGCAGGTAGCCGATCCCGCCCGAGCCGTCCGCGAGCAGGTCGGCCGCGTAGGAGGTCTCGACGTACTGGCTGAGTACCAGCACCGGCGCGCCGGGCAGGTGTGCGCGGACCTCGATCGCCGCCCGCAGACCCTCGTCGGTGTGTGTCGGCGGCATCCGAACGTCGACGACGCTGACGTCCGGGCGATGCCGCAGCACCGCCTCGACCAGGGACGGGGCGTCCCCGACGGCGGCCACCACCTGATGGCCCTCCTCGGCGAGCAGCCGGATGAGGCCCTCCCGCAACAGCACGGCGTCGTCGGCCACGACGATCCGCAGCCCACCCTCGGGCGCGGATCGCCCGTGCGGTGTCGCGCCGGTGGCTGTCAGCGGCACGGCAGTTCCGCGGTGATCGTCGTCGGGCCGCCAGGTGGGCTGGTCAGGTGCAGCCGTCCGCCGACCGCGCACACCCGGTCCCGCAGGCCGCGCAGACCGTGGCCCTTGTCGAACGCGGCGCCGCCGCGGCCGTCGTCGGTCACCCAGATCCGCAGCAGGTCCGCCTCCTGGCGCAGCCCGATCACGCACCGGCCGGCCTGGCTGTGCTTGGCGACGTTGGTCAGTGCCTCGGAGACGACGAAGTACGCGGCCGTCTCGACCGCCGCCGCCGGCCGATCGCCCGTGGCTGGTGCGGTTCCCGGACCTCCCGGACCTCCCGGATCTCCCGCGTCGAGTTGGACGGGAACCGTGGCGCGCAGGGCGAGTTCGGCGAGCGCCGCCCGCAGGCCGCGATCGACGAGGATCGGCGGGGCGATGCCCCTGGACAGGGCCCGTAGCTCCGCCAACGCCTCCTCGGCCTGGACCATGGCATCGGCGAGTGCTTCCCGCACGGTCTCGGGCCTGCGGTCGAAGTGGCGCTGCGCGCGGCCCAGTTCCATCGCCAGCCGGACCAGGCGTTGCTGCGGTCCGTCATGGATGTCGCGTTCGAGCCGGCGCAGCGCCACCGCCTCGGCGCTCAGCGCGGCGGCGGTCTGCGCCCGGGCGGTGTCCCGTTCCCGTTCGAGCCCGCGGATGCGGCGCTGTCGCGGGGAGACGTCCGTGAGCAGGGCCCGTCCAAGACCTGCCTGGACGGCCACACATGACCTGGTCAACAGGGGTACGGCCAGCACCAGCAGCAGCCCGAGCACCGTGCCGAAGAGCATCCGCGTGGTCGGTGTGGTCAGGCCCAGGCTCACGTCGACGTGGTAGGGGCCGCCACCGGCGCGCAGTGTCATCGGCGGTGGTGTTCCCGCGGCCGTACCCCAGTTGCGGACCGCGGTCGTCGCGGCGCCGAGGCCGACGATCCACCACAGCGCCGTGACCACAGCGGTGACCAGCGCGACGGGCGGCAGCAACACCGCGTGCGCCAGACTGAGCCACCACCCCGAGCTGGACGAGGTATCGCCACCGTTCGACCACGGTCGCCGCCCCCGTCCCGGCCATCCTGGCCGTCCCGCTCGTCCAGGCCGCTGCCGTGGCCGCTGGCCGGGTGCCGCCGTGCGGACCCGGTCGATCCGCCACCACTCCAGATCGGCCGACCAGTACACCGGCACCGCGGCACCGGCCACGACCGGCGTGCGCGCGACGAGCCGGCCCAGCAGCCCCACACACAGACCGGCGACCACGGCCAGCACACCCGCGACCGCGCTGACCGGCCCCGTCAGCAGATACACCGACTCCGCCAACGTCCGGCGCCCCACGCGGACCACGCGACCAGCACCCGGGATGGACCAGCCGCGGGCCACCGCGGCGAACGAGCCGGCCATGGTTTCAGCCTAACGGCGATCTTCCGTCCGCGGACACCCCCGCGCCAGGCCGACCCTGTCAGCTCCTGGACGTGTCCGTCCCGCTGGCCCGCGATGCGGCGCGGACGAATATGGCGCAAACGGTGAGACCGGGAGGCGCGTAACCAGGAAGATGATGCCGCGGTGGAGCGGGTGTGAGCCGTGCGGGGGATGAGCGGTTCGGGGGAGAGGTGGCCGGATGCCTGGCCGTCGGCGTCGCTATCGCCGGGATGAGCCGGAGATCGACGAGTCCATGCTGCCCAGCGGGTTCACCGGGCCGGTCGACATTCCGGATCCACCGTCACCGCCGCGGCTTCCCTGGCGTGGACGGGTGCGTGCCGCCGCGGCGAGCGCCCGGGCCACGGCCGCCGGGTTGCCGCGGGTGCTCCGGTTGTGCTGGCGGGCGAGCCCGTCGGCGACGGTGTTCCTCGCGCTGCTCACCGTGGTCGTGGGCCTGTTCCCGGCGCTGACGGCCTCGACCGCCCAGCTGCTCGTCGACGCGGTGGTGCACGCGGTCCAGATTCACGCCGGTGACCAGCCCGACCGGGCGTCGTTGTACCTGCCGCTGCCCGGTCGCCCTCGGGTGGCGACGCTCACCGGCAACCAGGTGGTGTGCTGGCTCGTCGTCATCCAGTTCGTGGTGTCCACCCTCAGCCAGGTTCTCTCGGCGGCACGCGGCATCGTGCAGCGCGTCCTGTCCGACCAGCTCGAGCTCACCGTGGAGACGCTGGTCGTCGAGAGGGCAAGCCAGCTCGAACTGGGTTTCTTCGAGGAGTCCGAGTCGTATGACCTGTTGCAACGAGCGTCGCAGCAGGGTGGCCGCCCGTTCGCCATGCTCACCACGTTCTTCGGACTCCTGCAGACCGTGGTCACCTTCGTCAGCATGATCGGCCTGCTGGTCAGCCTGAACCCGCTGCTCGGTCTGATCGTGCTGGTGGCGCCGATCCCGGCGTTCATCGTCGACACCCGGTACGGCCGGCAGGCCTATCAGCGCAGCCGGTGGGCATCGCCGGTCAGCCGGCGGATCTTCTACCTGCAGCGGGTGCTGACCACGAACCACGATGCCAAGGAAATCCGGATCTTCAACCTTGGCCCCTATCTGGTGGAGCGGTTCCGGTTACTCCTGACCAACTACAACCAGCGCCAGCGTGAGATCGTCATCCGTCGCCAGCTCGCCGAGCTGGGCTGGAGCCTGCTCGCGGAGGTGGCGCGTTCGGGTAGCTATCTCTACGTCGCGTTGCAGGCCGCCGCGGGACGACTCACGCTCGGCGATCTCACCCTCTACGGCACGGCCTCGATCAGCGTGCAGGGCGGCGTGTCGAACATCCTCGGCTCCCTCACCGAGATGTACGAGAACAACCTGTACGTCGACGACCTGTACCAGCTGTTGGCGATACCGACCGAGGCGGAGCAGCAGGCCGCCCGACGGGCGAGGCTGGTGGCGGTCGAGGCCGTCGAGGGGGCCGCGCCGGCGCTGGCACCGCCGCTGGCCCGCCTGCCGACACCGTTGCGTGGACGCGTCGTCTTCGACCGGGTCACGTTCCGTTACCCGGGCACGGATGTCCTGGCGCTGGACGAGATGACCTTCGAGGTCGACGCGGGGGAGACGATCGCGATCGTCGGGCGTAACGGCGCCGGCAAGTCGACCCTGATCAAACTGCTGTGTCGGCTCTACGTACCGGACAGCGGCCGGGTCCTCATCGACGGCGTCGACCTCGCCGACGTGGACGTGGACGCGCTGCGCGCCCAGATCGGCGCCGTCTTCCAGGACCACGTCTCCTTCCAGGCCAGTGCCGCGGAGAACATCGGTCTGGGTGAACTCGACGCGCTGTCGGACCGGCCGCGCATCGAGCAGGCCGGCCGGGACGGCGGCTCGGACGGCTTCATCCGCAAGCTCCCGTACGGCTATGACACGTCGCTGAGCCGCTGGTTCGGCAAAGGGGTGGATCTCTCCGGCGGTGAATGGCAGAAGGTGGCCCTCGCCCGCGGGTTCATGCGCTCCGCTCGCATCCTCGTCCTCGACGAGCCGAGCTCCGCTCTCGACGCACGCGCGGAGCACGACCTTTTCACCCGGCTGCGGGCCCTGGCGACCGGCCGCACCGCGTTCTACATCTCGCACCGTTTCTCCACGGTGCGCCAGGCCGACCGGATCATCTTCGTCGACGACGGCCGGATCACCGAATCCGGCACGCACCGTGAACTTATGGCGCTCGACGGCCAGTACGCCGAACTCTTCACCCTCCAGGCCGCCGCCTACATCGACGATCCGGCCTGAGCAGAACGCCGTTTCCCCGTCACCCGAGGGCGAGGGCCGCCGGGTTACCGATCGTCCATGGTGGGAGTGCGATCGAGGGGAACGGGAACGGCCCCACCGTGACAGGTGGAAGGTGCACGACGGGCAGGCAGATCGGCGGGAACGGACGGGTCACGTCCAGCACGGGGCGGTAGCTGGCCGTCGCGGTCGCCGGAAGGCTCGCGATCTGGGGGCCGAACTCGATCGTGGCGGTCGCCGCGGCGATGTCGGTGATCGAGCCGGCCGCGACGTCCGCGCAGGTCGTGACGTAGGTGGCCGTGCAGATCATGCTCTCCGACGGTGCCAGGTCGGTGCCTGCGCACCGCACCGGGCTGGTACCGGGGTGCGGGTCGAGCACCGCGATGTTCGTGAGCGCGTTGAAGGTGCCGGTGTTGGTGAGCAGGTACTGGTAGGTCAGTGTTTCACCGGCTCCGCGAAACGTCGCCGGGGCGACCGCTTTCGCCACGGTCAGCCCGGACGTCCCGATCTTCGACACGATCACGGATTGCGTGATCGAGAAGTAGGTCGCGCCGCTGGGGGTGACACCGGAGACGTAGGCGTAGTTGCTCACCTGGCCGCGGATGACGTCCTCCTCGGTTGTCAGGTAGGAGAAGGTGCAGATGATCCGGGCGCCCGCGGCGAGGGTGGTGGTGGGGCAGTGAACGGGTGACAGGCCGGGGTAGGAGTCGTGCACGGTCACCTCGGTGAGCGGGGCATCGGTGTTGTTGGTGATCCGGTAGCTGTAGTCGAGGCGCTGGCCCGCCGCGGTGAACCGATACTGCGCCACGGACTTCTGCAGATCGATGTCATCGTTGAACAGCGACCGGTAGGCACGGGCCGATTCCCAGGTGGAGAAGACCGCCGGGCCCGACGGGGGTTGGCCGGTCGCCTGCCCCGCACCGAACACCTGGTTGAGGGTGAAGTCGCGGCCGGAGGCGGAGTAGGGGGCCGTGCAGTTCATCGACGCGCCCGGGTCGAGGGTGCTCCGCGGGCAGGTCGTGTACAGCCCGTACCACGCCGTGAAACTCTCGACCCGGACGTTGGTGAGGGGCACCGTGCCCGTGTTGGTGACCACGAACGTGAAGGTCAGCGCAGTGCGATTGGTGGTGAACTCGGTGGGGGAGACGCTCGCGGCGATCGAGATCGACGCATCCTCGGGTGCCGCCGCCATGGCGGACGTGCCAGCCGCGGCGAGCAGACCGAGGGTGAGGAGCGCGGCGAGAAGCGCCCGCCCGGCCACCTGGCGGGCCGGGCGGCCTCGGGCGGCGGGTCGCCACCGGAGCACATCAGACGAGAACAGGGCGGGCACGACGCGCTCCTCGAGCTGGCTTCAGGCTCCGCTCCGGTTCCGCGGGTCAGCGGACGGTCGGCGGATCGGACGCCCGCCGCGGCGCGGTCCGGAGGAGGCCGAGCGGGGCCCGATCGTCACATGGAGTTACCACATGTGGGTGGAGGGGTAACGGTGTGTCGTCCGGCTGGCCGCTGGAGCCGGGATGGGTCAGGACCTGCGGCGCGGGGTGTGCCAGGAGCCGATGGCCAGCCGGGCGGCCAGGCCGAACAGCCAGAACAGCGCCAGTCCGAACAGGGCGGAGACCATGATCGCGGCGAACAGCGGTGCGGACTGGAGACGCTGGGTGTAGTCGTCGATGAGGCTGCCCAGGCCCCGCTGCCCCTGACGGAAGAAGAAGTCACCGACGATCGCGCCGATGACCGACAGACCGGCGGAGATACGGAGCCCGGTGAACACCGCGGGCAGCGCGCTGGGGACCTCGAGGTACACGAGCCTGGCCCCGCGGCCGGCCTGGCGCAGCGTGAACAGGTCATGCTGCCCGGCGTCGGTCGACTGGAGCCCGAACAGGGTGTTCGTGATGATGGGGAACAGCGCGACCAGGACGCACACGACGGTACGTGACCAGAAGCCGTAGCCCAGCCAGAACCCGATCAGCGGCACGATCGCGAGGATGGGGATCGTCTGGAGTGCCACCGCCCAGGGGTAGAACGACCGCTCGATCCAACCCGCCTGGCTCATCAGCACGGCGAAGACCATCCCGAGGACGGCGGCGATGGCGAGCCCCACGAGCGCGACCTTCGCCGTCGCGCCCAGCGCCACCAGGGTCTCGTGGAAGGTGGTCCAGTCCCCGAACCCGTCGGTGACGACCTCGTGTGGCGGCGGCAGCAGGAAACGGCGGCGGGGAGCCAGCGCGAGGTAGGTCACGGCGTACCAGATGCCGATGACGACCGCCAGGACCACCAGTGGCGGCCCGGCTCGTCGCACCGCACGCACCGCACGGGTCGCACGCATCGCGCCGGCCGCGCGGCGCGGTTCGGTAGCCATCACGTGAACGACTCCGCCAGCGCCGCCGAGACGGTCCGGGCGACCTCGCCGAAGGCGGCGTCAAAGCGCAGGTCAGCGGGCCGCGGGTAGGGGAACGGGACGTCGATCTGTGCGACCACTCGGCCTGGTCGGGCGGACAGGACGACGACCCGACGAGCGAGCCACACCGCCTCGGTGACCGAATGGGTGACGAACAGGCCCGCGAACCGTTCCCGGATGTGCAGCCGCTGCACCTGCTCACCGAGGCGCTGCCGGGTGATCTCGTCCACCGCGCCGAACGGCTCGTCGAAAAGCAGCAGTGACGGCCGCACCGTGAGCGAACGGGCGAGGGAGACCCGCATCCGCATGCCGCCGGACAGCGCGGCCGGTCGGTGGTGCTCGAACCCCTCGAGTTCGGCGAGGGAGATGGCCGCGGCGACGAGCGCGCGCCGCTGGCTCCTCGGCAGGTGGTCAAGCTGGGCGAACAGTCCGACATTGCTCTCGACGGTGCGCCACGGCAGGAGCGTCGGATCCTGAAAGACGTAGCCGGGAGCGTCCGGCCCGTGAGCAGCCGTCCCGCTGGATGGTTCGGTCAACCCCGACGCGATTCGCAGCAGCGTGGACTTTCCCGAACCCGATGGTCCGACCACCGTCACGAACTCACCGTCGGCGACCGTGAATGACACTCCCCGTAGCGCGGCGGTACCGTCCGGGAAAGTTTTCCCCACATCGTCGAACGCCAATGCGATTCCCGGCACAGTGGACACCGACTCTCCCCTCTGGCGCAGGATCCTGTGGTCGTGAGGACGGGCGCCGGCGGCCACCTGCTGGTGTCCTTGGCTGAGCGGATCGTAGCCCCCGGTGCAGAGCCTTCTGAGCGCACTCCGAACGTCTGACCTCCATCATCATCCAGTATGCTGAGGGGAAAGCTGCCGGGCGCAGGTGCCGGGTGAAGGCGGGGTAATGACGCTGCAACGGGCGGGTGGGCCGATCGTGCGCCGCGTTGTACTGGGTACACAGCTGCGCCGACTTCGCGAGGCGAAGGGCATTAGCCGGTCGGAGGCCGGCTACAGCATTCGGGCATCCGATTCGAAGATCAGTCGACTGGAACTGGGTCGGGTCAGCTTCAAGGAACGCGATGTGGCCGACCTGCTCACCCTGTATGGCGTGACGGAGGAGAAAGACCGCGCGCCGCTGCTCGAGCTCACCCGCGAGGCGAACGAGCCGGGCTGGTGGCAGGGGTTCACCGATGTGATGCCGGGCTGGTTTCAGCCGTACCTGGGCCTGGAGGAAGCGGCGATCCTGATCCGCACCTACGAGCTTCAGTTCATCCCCGGGCTCCTGCAGACCAGGGACTACGCCCGCGCCGTCATAGCCGGTGCTCGCCAGATAGACGCCGCCGACGTGATCGAACGTCGGGTACAGGCACGGATGAGTCGGCAGGCCGTTCTCGACCGGGCGGACTCGCCCCGGCTCTGGGCGATCATCGACGAGGCGGCGCTGCGCCGCCCGGTCGGCGGGCCGGAGGTCATGCAGGCCCAGCTCAAACACCTGATCGCGCTGACCGTGAAATCGAACATCACCATCCAGGTGATTCCGTTCAGCGGCGGCCCCCATCCCGCCGAAGGTGGCTCGTTCAGCATTCTGCGGTTCGGTGAGCCGGATATCGCCGATGTCGTCTACCTGGAGCATCTGACGGGCGCCATCTACCTCGACAAGCCGGAGGACCTCACGCGCTACACGCTCACCATGGACAATCTGGCGCTCAAGAGCACAACGCCTGCTGAGACCGCGGAAACCATCGAGCAGATCGCCTTATACCACGCCACCTGACGCCCGTCCTCGACTCGAGAACGTGGCGTCAGAGCTTCCGGCCGACGCCGCACAGGTCATCGATCGCCACCGGCGGCTCGGCCGCGGGGTTCGGCCGCCACAACGGGGTCGAGACCAGTCCCGGTTCGACGAGTTCGAAACCGTCGAGGAAACGGGCCACCTGCTCGGGAGTACGCATGTGGTACGGGAACTTCTCGTGCGCGTGGAGATCGTGGATGGAATCGGCCCGCTCCTCGCCCATGACGGCGTAGGTGCCGTCCTTGAACACCAGGTAGCTGCCGGTGGGAAGGGCGTCGTGCAGTTCGCGCACGACCGCGTAGGCCTCGTCGAGGTCGGCCACGTTCCCCATGATCCCGAGCATGATCAGACCGATCGGCTGGGTGAAGTCCAGGGTCTCGCGGGCGGCCTGAAGAATCTTCTTAGGCTCGCGGACGTCGGCATCGACGTAGTTGGTGACGCCCTCGGGGGCGCTCACCAGCAGCGCCCGCGCGTGCAGCAGGACCAGCGGATCATGATCGACGTAGACGATCCGGGAGTCGGGGGCGATCCGCTGCGCCACCTCGTGGGTGTTGTCCGCCGTCGGCAGACCGGTGCCGATGTCGAGGAACTGCCGGATACCGACCTCTCCGGCCAGATGGGTGACCGCGCGGCCGAGGAAGGCCCGGGCCTGCCGGGCGATCTGCACGATCTCGGGAAGCAGCTCGTAGAGCCGGTCGCCGAACTCGCGATCGACGGGATAGTGGTCCTTACCGCCCAGCCAGTAGTTCCACACCCGCGCCGAATGCGGCACGGTGATGTCGACAGCGGGTGCCGAAGCCTCGCTCATGGGTGACGTTCCCTTCGCCGTGTGGCTGCCGGACCCCGATGTCGGGTGTCGGGGACCGTCCGGGGCGTTTCCGCCCCGGACGCCGCTTTCTTCCGCTGCCATGCCATGCCGTGCCATGCCGTGCCATGCCGTGCCGTGCCGTGCCGTCGCCTGTGTCGACGTCGTTCGCTACTTCAGGGCCACCGTCACTTCAGGGCCACCGTCTTGTCGAGGAACTCGTTGGTCACCAGATCCGACGCGGCCAGCCCCGCCTTCGGCGCGCTGCCCTTCGCGGTGAAGACCGGGACGAGCCGACCGATCAGCTTGTCCACCCGGGCCGAATCGAAGCTGCCCAGCACCCCGTCGTTGCCGTTGGCGATCAGTCCGAGCTTCTTCTGGGTGGCGTTTCCGTACTCGAGAAGGCCCGCCGAGAGGGTGAACCCTCCGGTGTGCAGGGTACTGACGACCTTCAGGATGAGCTTGTTCACCGGCGCCGGGTCGGCGACGTAGTCCCGCTGCGCCTGCTGCAACAGGGGTACCAGCTTGGCGAGGCAGGCACGCTGGGACGACACCTTGTCCGCCCGGACGGCGAGGGCCGAGATGTACGCCGGGTACTCGTCCTGGAGAAGCAGTTGCTTCACCGGCTTGCCCCAGGCCTTGACGTCGTGCTCGAGCAGATAGGGCTCGTTCGTGACGAACGCCTGCTGCGCGATCTTGCCGTCGGCGGCGACGAACCGGTCGGGCGAACCCTGATAGGAGGTGTCGACCTGGGCCTTGTTCAGCAGCCCCTCCCGGACGAAGACATCGGGAAAGGACGTCCCACTCGCACTGGCCAACACCGTCGCGCCCGAGTCACGAACCTGGGCGACGCTGGTGAAGTTCCACTCCGGGTTGCCCCAGATCAACGCCAACGGAGATTTCTCATAGGGTGCGAAGACAGCGACCGACCGCTGCTTCCCGGAGGCCTGCACGGCTTCGTCCGTGCCCACATAGCCGGCCAGGATGCTGTCGTCCTGAGCGAGGAGCGCGGTTACCGGTTGGAAGCCGGTCGCCGGCCCGCCCGCGCGCACCTGAAGTCGCACACCGGTGGTGCCGAGTTCACCCTCGATTCGGTTCTTGTTCACGTCGATCGTCGGGTTCGGACCCAGAAGCTGATAAAGGTAAGCGTCGGGAAGCCCGGGCCACCAGTTCGCCTGAATGGCGACCGTGGACGGGCAGATCCCCTTCAGCGGCGTCGTGTAACGCGACGCGGCGGTGGACCCCGTGGCGGCGGACCCTGTGGCCGATGAGCTCACCCCGGCGGACCCACCCGACGAGCCGGAACACGCGGTCAGGCCGAGCGCCAGTACCGCGGCGCATCCCGCCACCCAGTGGCGGCGAAACATCGAAACTCGCACCAGCCCAGATCTCCTCAGTACTGTGATATTGGCGAACACCCGCGGTGAGAACATCCGGGACTCGCGATGCTCCTGACACGGCGGGTCGCCTCCGCCCGCCGTCAGGATTCCACACCCTAGGGCGCCGGATGATGCGAGGTGTCAGTTTCCCGAAGAAGTCAGGTACTGGTGGTCGGCGCACCTGCGCCACCCGAACCGGCCTGACATCACGAAAGCCCAGGTCAGACCACTGGTTCTCGGCATGATGGCCGGGCTGAACGGAACATTCGTTCGGTTCTGTGGCACCGTCTGGTCTTCGGGCGACCCGCGCCGTCAGCCGAGGTCGGCGGCGCGGGCCAGGAGATGGTCGCGTCCGCGTTCGTTGCTGGTCAGGGCGGCGCCCCGACGTTCACCTACCAGCCCCGCGCCGCTCCCGGCGACCGCGCCCTAGCCGTCCACATCGCCGGCGCCGGCGATGATCAGTGCGAAGGCGGCCAGGACGGCCACGAGAAAGCCGAGGACGGCCAGCGGTGCGAGTCCCGCGCGGGCACCGTCACCCAACAGCAGTGTTCCGGCCAGGGCCGGTAGCAGCGTCTCGCCGGCACACTGGCCGGCCATCGCCGTGGTGACCGCCCCACGTTGCAACGCGACGGCGAACAGGGCCAGGCCCAGCCCGCCGTAGGCCAGCAACGCCCAGGTCGCGGGGTCGGTCGGCACGTCCGACCATGGTCGGGCCTCGATCAGCCGGGCACACAGCGCCGCCCCGCCAAAGGCCAGCCCGGACAGCAGCCCGAGCAGCGCGCCCGCCCGCCGCGGCCAGGCCCGCAGCACCAGTCCGACCAGGCCGACGAGTACCGGGACCCCGGCGACGAGCCCCCAGGAGACCGCCGTCGACGCCGGATCGGCCCGTCCCGGTCGTGCGGTCAGCGCCAGCAGCACCATTCCGGCGCCCAGCGTGGCCAGGGCAACCACCTCACGGCGGGAGAGCCGGGCGCCGAGCGTGGCTACCGCGAGCACCGCTGTCACCCCGACCGAACCGGCGAGGATGGCCTGGACCGCGAACAGTGGCAGGCCCCGCACCGCGAGCAGGGAGAGCAGCCAGCCCAGCAGGTCCAGCCCGAGCCCGGCCAGGTAGGGCAGCTGGACGGCGAGGTGGGCCAGCGCCGAGGGCCGGAAGGCCGCGGCGACCTCCCGCGCACCGTCTCCGCTGCCGGCCTGACCCGTCGCGCCGCCCGCCGACGCCGACGCCGTGGACGTGGACGTTGGCGTGGACGTGGACGTGGACGTGGACGTTGGCGCGGTAGCGGTCGTGGTGCGGGCCGCACCTACCGACTGGAGAACCGAGCCGGCCCCGTAACACAACGCACAGGCGAAGGCGGCCAGAACGGCGAGCAGCACAGCCGCGACGGTACGCCAGCACCATCCACCAGAGCGCGAGCGGTGACCGGGCACCGTTGCCTTCATCGCGGATCGTCAGGCCCACCATCGCCGTCACCAGCGCTGGTCCTCAGCCGGTTCGGAGCTGACCACAGGCTCGAAGGTGGAATCGCCACCGTCCGTGACGGTCACGATGTGGACGTCATGAGCGGTGTCTTTCCCTCGCCTCGGCTATGCGCGGGTGAGTGGGACGGCCGCCGCGTAGACGACCACCTGCTGGGGACGAACGATCTGGTCGCGCCACAGGTAGCCGGGCCGGACGGTCCCGGCGATGCGGCCCGCCTGCTCGGCGTCCGGTGCCGGCCGGGACGCCACAGCCTCATGCCTGGCCGGATCGAACGGTCCCTCATCGGCGATCCAGCCCACCTCACGGTGGATGATCATGGTGCCGATTCGCCGGGTGATCCAGCGGGCGAAGGCGGCCGCTGCCGCGGGGTCGGCGATCGCCTCGTCGTCGGTCAGGTCGACCAGGCCGTCGGCCACGGCGATCAGATCGTGGACGATGTCCGGCGGCCGTCGGTTCGGCGCGTCCTGGCAGTTCGGTGGTTCGCGCCGCGGCGACAGCAGCCGTCGGATGCGCACGAGACCATCACCTCACCTTCGACGCGTCACCCGGCCGGGCGGTCGCCTCTGGCTCGTCCCTGCTGACGAAACACGGCCACTCGGTGCCCGCCAGTGGCGAAACCTCCAGCTCCTGATGGCGTGGGTGGACCGGAAGGACGGTGCCCGCATCCATCGTGTTGTCCGGCCCGGCCTCCCCCCGGACGGCCGGGCCGGACAGAAACATAGCCGGAACCGTGGCACCGAAAGTGGCGCTTTGTCGGCATGATGAGTACCGGTTGTCCCGTCCTGTCCTGTCAGGACGGGCGAAACGGGCGAAAACCACCCACGTGCCCGAACGGGATGGCAGATGCCGCGGGACGTGCCGCGGCCCGGCCGGGGACGGAAGCGATGTCGTACACGGGGGAGACAGCGTCGGAGGACCCGGACGGGGTCGCCAGCTACCAGGATCCGCACGAAGCGATCACCCGGCTGTGGGGACGCTCCAACGACCGGTCGGTCGAGTCACGAGCCGGGCTGTCCAAGACCACCATCAACGACCTGCGTAACCGGCGACGTCGGGTCACCGAGCACTCGGTGACCCGGATCGTCGAGGCCTTCGATCCGCGGCGACGCACCGCCTGGTTGGCCGCCTGGCATCGGCTGCAGCACAGCGCCAGCCTCGGCCAGGCGCCCTGCTGTTCGGCGGCACCGCCTCGACCGCCTCGACGGCGTCGAGCGCGCTGCAGGCCGCGCGTACCGCGACCGGCCCGTCGGGATGCTACGACCTGCCGCTGCGAACGACGGCGACCGTGGTCGACCAGCGAGGTGCCGCGCAGTACGACGTCCGGGTCTCGCAGGCGCCCTACACCTGTTACCCTGCCTGGAACCCGTCCTTTACTACCCCGGGGACGTGCTCACCGTGTCCGGCGAGCTCTGCTTTCGTGGGCCGCGGGGCATCATGGGCTATCCCGGCTATCCCGGGATCACGACCCGGATCCACATGATGCTGGTTGACCGGGGCGGGGCGACGGTGCTGGCCCGCGACGCCGAACGGCTCGACGGATTCACCGACCGCGATCTGGCCGTGCGCGGGGCCGACATCATCGGCTACTTCGACATTCCCTCAGCGACGATGACGCCCCCGAACAGCTGACCCGTCAACCGTCCGTGGATCTGAGGGAGTCGCGGTGCGGCGGCGATCCATCCCGGCGGTGGACCGGCTCGTCCGGGGGCGCGACGAGCCGTGACCGGTAGGCCAGCACGACGAGCTGCGCCCGGTCGCGGGCGCCCAGTTTGGTCATCGCCCGGTTGACGTGGGTCTTGGCGGTCAGCGGGGAGAGGTACAGCTGTTCGGCGATCTCGTCGTTGGACAGCCCCGCCGCGACCAGACGGACGACCTCGGCCTCGCGGTTGGTCAGCCGGCCGGAGCCGGCGTCACCGATCGGGGTGGCCGGCGTGGTCGGGCGGGGCCTCGCGACATAGTCGGCGATGAGCTGCCGGGTGGCCAGCGGGGACAACAGGGACTCGCCGCTGGCCACCAGCCGCACGGCCCTGACCAGTTCGTCCGGCTCGGCGCCCTTGCCGAGGAAGCCGCTGGCTCCGGCGCGCAGCGCGTCGAAGACGTACTCGTCGATCTCGAACGTGGTCAGGACCAGGACCCGGGTGTTCGCCAGCCGCGGCTCGGCCATGATCGTCCGGGTTGCGGTGATCCCGTCCAGTCCGGGCATTCTGATATCCATCACGACGATGTCGGGCTGCGTGTGCAGAGCCAGTCGGATGGCCTCGTCACCGTCGGCGGCCTCACCGACGACCGTGAGGTCCGGTGCCGCGTCGATGAACACCCGGAAACCCGCCCGGATCAGCGGCTGGTCATCGGCCAGCAGGACCCGGATCACCATCGCAACTCCACGGTGTGCGTCAGGTCGACCTCGGTTGCCGGGGGACCCGCCGATACGGGGTCCGCGTGCGACGATTCTGCCCGCACGGATGCTGCGGCGCGCGGCTGCGCGGCGGGTTCGGTCGACTGTGCGGGTTCGGTCGACTGTGCGGGTTCGGTCGGTGTGGGCGGTTCGTTGTTTCCGTCGGGCTGGGGCGGAAGGGGCAGCTGCGCCGACACGACGAACGAATCGTCGGGGGTGCGCCCGATCCGCAGCCGACCATCGAGTGCCGCCGCCCGTTCGCGCATACCCGTGATGCCATGTCCGGCGACGAAGCCGGCCTCGATGATGTCGGCCTCGGCGACCAGATGGTTGGTGCGGCCCCGGCCCGCACCGCTGTTGAGGATCTGAAACCGTAGTTCGTGCTGGTCGTAGGTGAGGCGGACCGAGGCTCGTCCGCCGCGGCCATGTTTGTAGGCGTTGGTCAGGGACTCCTGGATGATCCGGTAGGCGGCAAGGTCGACCAGGGCGGGCAGCGGCCGCGGCCGGCCGTCCACCTGACAGGCCAGCGGCAGGCCGCTGGACAGGAAGCTTTCCACCAGCTTGTCGAGGTGGGCCAGCCCCCGCGCCGGGCGGGTGAGAACGGGTTCGCCCGGGTCGCGCAGCACCCGGACGAGGGAGCTGAGCTCGTCGAGCACCGTCCGGCTGGCGCGCCGGACGTGCCCGAGTGATTCGGCGGCCCGCCCGGGGTCGCTGGTCAGAACATGCTCGACGACGGCGGACTGCACGTTGATCAGAGCGATGTGGTGGCCGACCACGTCATGCAGCTCCCGCGCGATGCGCAGGCGTTCTTCGGTGACCTGCCGCCAGGCCTCCTGCTCACGTCCCTGTTCGGCGCGGATGGCCCGGTCCTCGACAGCCGCGACATAGTCCCGCCGGCCGCGCACCGAATAGCCGGCAACCGCGCAGAAACCGACCCAGCTCCAGGCCGAAAGCAGATTGTTGACCGAGGGTCCGCTGAGGACGTTGATGATGGCCAGAAAGACGGCGATACCGGCGGCACAGTGCCAGCCGATACGGCCACGACGGTACTGGGTGACGGTGTAGAGCGCCGCCCCCATCGCCAGCCCCAGCGTCGGCGCCGCGCGGCCGTCGCTGATCCAGCCGACGGTGACCAGCGAGACGGTCACCGCGAGGACACCCACCGGTCGGCGCCGACGGGCCAGCAGCACCAGGGCGGCCAGCACGGCCAGCGTGAGGGAGAACGGGTCGTAGAAATCCGACGTGGCCCGGGACGAGTCGAGGCCCCCGACCATGCCAAGACCGAAGGCGAGCAGCGCTACCAGGCGGTCGACCGCCCTGGGCCGTGCCGCTGCGGCGCGGATGACGAGCCAGGTCGGCGTGGGTCCGGCGGACATCCTCCTCACGGTACCCGTCCAGGGAATTCCGTCATCCACCGTCCGTGGTACTGCCGAATACCACGAACGCAGTACCCGTAAATGTCTGCGGCTGCCAGATGTTCTTACCGCCGGCGGCGGGCAGTTTGTAGCGTCATGGCTCACTTCCTACAACTGCTCGGACGCGTCTCGTTCCGGCGACGCCGGCTGGTTCTCGTGCTCTGGTTGGGTGCCCTGTTGTTGAGCGGTCTGGGTGCCGCCACGCTGTCCGGTCCGACGTCGGACAGCTTCACCCTGCCGGGCACCGAGTCCCAGCGCGCCGGCGATCTGATGGCGCAGCGTTTCCCCGCCACCCGGGTGGACGGGGCGACGGCAAGAATCGTCTTCGCCGCACCGGCCGGCGCGCAGCTCACCGAGCCCACCTGGCGATCCGCGGTGACCGGGGTGATCGCCGAGCTGACCGGCAGCGCCGACGTCGCCTCGGTGTCCGACCCCTACCAGGGTCAGATCGCCAGGAGTGGCGGCGTCGGCTACACGCGGGTCACCTACGCCGTGCCTGCCACCGATCTGTCCGAGGACGCACGGGACACCCTTACGCACGCCGTCGACGCGGGCCGGGCCGCCGGCCTGACCGTCGAGGTCGGCGGGGATGCCACCGACGAGGAGGGCAGCGGAGCCACCGAACTGGTGGGGCTGATGGTCGCGGCCCTGGTCCTGGTCGTCACCCTGGGTTCGCTGGTCGCGGCGGGTCTCCCGTTGCTGGTCGCCCTCGTCGGCGTCGGCATCTCGCTGGCCTCGGTGACGGCGGCGACCGGTTTCCTGGAGCTGTCCTCGAACACCTCGACGCTCGCCCTGATGCTCGGTCTCGCCGTCGCCATCGACTACTCGCTGTTCATCGTCTCCCGCTACCGCGACGAACTCGACCGCGGCCTCGACCACGAGAGCGCCGCTGGTCGGGCGGTGGCCACCGCCGGCTCTGCGGTGGTGTTCGCCGGCCTGACCGTCGCGATCGCCCTGGTCGGCCTCGCGGTGGTGAACATTCCCTTCCTGACCGAGATGGGCATCGCCGCGAGTTTCGCGGTTCTGCTCGCCGTTGTCATCTCCCTGACCATGCTGCCGGCCCTGCTGGGCTACGCGGGCGACCGCGTCCGCACGCGTCGGCGGCACCAGGACCAGCGCCCGCCCCGGCGCCGCCTCCCGTCCGCCGGTCGTCACCTTCCGTCCGCCGGGCGTCACCTGCCCCCGGCTGGACGGCACCCCGAACCCGAACCCGAAGCCGAAGCCACGCGCGGGCGGCGCTGGGCGGAGCGGGTCACCCGGCGCCCGGCCGCGGTCCTCGCCGCCACCGTGATCGGCCTGGGTCTGGTGGCCATGCCCGCCCTCGACCTCCAGCTCGCCCTGCCCGACGACGCCACCGCGGCACCGGACAGCTCGGCCCGTAAGGCCTACGACCTGCTCTCCAGTAACTTCGGCGCCGGATTCAACGGTCCCCTCACGATCGTGGTCGACGGGCATCCGACCGGCGGCGCCCGGGTCGATCCGATGGAGGCCGCCGGTGTGATCGCCACGCGGATCGGCGCGCTTCCCGACGTCGCCGCGGTGACACCGGCGACGCGGAACCCGGCCGGTGACACCGCGGTGTTCTCCGTCGTCCCGCTCTCCGGTCCGGCGGACGCGAGGACCAGTGACCTTGTCCGCGCCATCCGGGAACTGCCCGTCCCCACCGCCACCGAGGTCTCGGTGACCGGAAGCACGGCGCTGGCCGTCGACATCACCGATTCACTGGGCGATGCGCTGCTGCCCTATCTGATGGTCGTCGTCGGTCTCGCGCTCGTTCTGCTGTGCGTGGTCTTCCGCTCGATTCTGGTGCCGCTCAAGGCCGTCGGAGGATTCCTGCTCACCGTCGTGTCCGCGCTGGGCGCCGTCGTCGCGGTCTTCCAGTGGGGCTGGTTCGACACGCTGCTGGGCATCGAGGGCCAGACCGGCCCGATCATGAGCCTGCTTCCCGTTCTCGTCGTGGGTCTGGTCTTCGGCCTGGCGATGGACTACGAGGTCTTCCTGGTCACCCGGATGCGTGAGGAGTTCGTCCACGGCGCCCCGCCCAGACAGGCGGTCGTCACCGGTTTCGAGCACAGCGCCCGCGTGGTCACGGCCGCCGCCATCATCATGATCAGCGTGTTCGCCGGTTTCGTTCTCACCCCCGACGCTCTCATCAAGCAGATGGGCTTCGCGCTGGCGCTCGGTGTCGGCATCGACGCGTTCCTCGTCCGGATGACCCTCGTGCCCGCCGTCATGACCCTGTTGGGACGCAGGGCCTGGTACCTTCCCCGCCGCCTGGACCGAATCCTGCCGAACGTCGACATCGAAGGCACGTCCCTGCGGGATGACTCGCAGACCCTCGCGGTGAACATCCTGCCGCTCCAGACGGACCTGCCCCCCACCGCCACCGCCACCAAGACTGGGAGTGACGGTCGGTAGGTGCTCGGGTGGACAGGGTGCCGGCGGGTCGTCTCGATGGCGACTCGCCGGTGCGCCGATGGTGTGCGCGGGCGCGCGGGTCACCCCTGATCCGGGCGGACGGTCGCCCGCGGGTGGTCGCGGCGGCGGGCCAGGTAGGCGGTCTCGGCGGTGTTGGTGCTCAGGGCGAGAGCCCGGTCGTAGGCGGCGCGTGCCTGCTGGTCGCGGCCGAGGCGACGTAGCAGGTCCGCCCGGGTGGCGTGGTAGGCGTGGTAGGTGGACAGCGGGGCCGCGAGCCGGTCGACGGCGGCCAGGGCGACCTCCGGTCCGTCGAGTTCGGCGACGGCGATGGACCGGTTGAGCACGATGATCGGCGCCGGGTCGAGGCGGATGAGCTGGTCGTAGAGGGCGATGATCTGCGACCAGTCGGTGTCGTCGGCGTCGCGGGCCGACGTGTGGACGGCGTTGATCGCGGCCAGGATCTGATAGCGCCCCGGCGCCGACCCCGCCGTCGTGGCCGCCGCGACGGCGGCGAGACGTTCGCGGACCAGCCGGTGGCCCTCGGCGATGAGCGCCGTGTCCCAGGCGCGGGGGTTGGGTGGGACACCGTCGGTCGGCCACCGTTCGACGGCGGTCGCGAACGCCTCGGCCGCCGCCTCCTCGGCGCGGTCGAGGTCGCCGAGGCGCCTGGTCAGGATGGCGACCACCCGGGCCCACTCGGCGCGGTGGGCCCGCGTGATCGCCGCCTGGACGTCGACCTCGCTCACAGGAACGGACGGATCTCGATCCTGCGGTTGCAGGCCTTCGAACCCTCGGCGGCAAGCGCCAGGGCCACATCGAGATCGGCGGCCTCGAGGATCCAGAAGCCGGCGAGGAACTCCTTGGACTCCACGAACGGTCCGTCGGTGACCAGCGCCTCGCCACCCCGGTTGTCGACCACGGTCGCCGTGTCGGGGAACCCGAGACCGCCGGCGAAGACCCAGTGCCCCTGCTCCTGGAGCCGCGCGTTGAACACGTCGATCGCGGCCTGCTCCTGCTCGGTGCCGAGTTCGGGACGGTCCTGGATCACGGACATCAGATACCGCATCGCGAGATCAGCTCCTGTGGTTCGCGGGCGCCCCGGTGGGCGACCGTCGCTCACCCCTGCTACGAACGCCGCCGCCCCGATTCGACACCGGGCCCCGCGGAAGTTCCCACGACCGTTCCCGCACACGTTCGCATGTCGCCGCGCGGCCGGGTCGGGCCAGGATCGATCCGGCCACGCGGCGACGTCCGTGCGCTACTCGCGGCTGGCCGGATGCCCGGTGCACAGCGCGGCGCGCAGATGGGCGTCGCGGGGGGAGGGCCGACGGTCGAGTCGGCTCCGCAACAGGGCCTGGGCGATGTCGGGCCGGCCGGCCTGGACGGCGCAGTAGATCGTGGTGTCCTCGACGATCTCGCGCTGGGCGGCGCTGCCCCCGAGCCGTTCGACACCGGGCAGGGCGACCAGCGCCTCGGTCGCCCGGTCGGGATCGCCCAGGGTGAGGTGGATCAGGGCGTCGGCCAGCGGTGCGACCGTGTCGGTGAACACGGTGCTGGTGCGGGCCGCCGCGGACCGGCGCAGTGCGGCGAGGCGCTGGCAGTCCCCGACGGCGGCCAGCGCGATGGCCGCGTGCAACGCCACGAACGGCGTCGGCGGATCGACGAGCAGGCCACCGGGGACGGTGTCCAGCACCGGGCCGAGATCCACCGACGTCCAGGTGCCGGCGGTGAAACCACGCCACAGCAGCGACGCGGAGTCGACCAGCGCCCGGACACCGGCGACGGCCGGCGGCGCGAGCTGGGCGGTGAAACGTGCCCGGACCGCGCTGTCCTCGCCGAGGGCGATCTCGTGCATGGCCGCGTGCCAGGAGAAGTGGGCCCGGTGCGACGAATCCGAACCGCAGGCCGAGATCCAGGTGTCCAACCAGGCCAGCCCGGCCGCATGGTCACCGGTCTCGTAGTGGACGTGGGTCTTCGCGTGGACGGCGTGCCCGGCGGTCGGCTCGACGGCGAGCGCCAGCGCCGAAAGCTCGGCCGCCTCCTCGTAACGTCCCTGTTCCTGACGGGTGAAGGCGAGCAGCCCCCGGTACCACCAGTTGTCGCGGTAGACCGGAGCGAGCCCTTCGACCAGCGCCCAGGCCTCGGCCGGAAGTTCCGTCGCACCGCTGAACGCGATGGTGGGCACGGCGATGCTGACCGCCAGGGCGTCCTCGGGGTAGGCGTGGATGTAGCTGAGCAGCGCCGCCGCCGACCCGGCTCCGCCCGGTTCGTGGATGCGGGCGGTGACGACGTCGATGAAACGCCGTTCCCGCTCGTCGGCCCGTCCGGCGTACCGCCGGGCCTGCGCCAGGGCGGCCTCGACGTCGACGTCGGCGCCCCATTCGGCGCCGAGCAGCGCCAGCACCGCCTGCCCGAGGGCGAACCGCGGGTCGGCCTCGACCGCCTCGGCCACCAGCGTCTCGGCGCCCGACCGGACCCGCAGGATGCGACCGAGCCCGGCGACGTAACGACCGGCCGCCGCCGAACTCGCGGTCAGCGGCAGACCGTAGGGGTCGTGCACGCGTCGGACGCCCCGAGGTCCGGGGAGCGCGGCCACGAGGGCGGGGGCGAGCGCGGCGGCCTGGCCGCGGATCTCCGGCATCGCCGTGCTTTCCCACAGCTGCCCGCGGCGCAGCGGTCCGATCGCCCAGATCGCCGGGTGGGGCCCGTCGGCGGCGGCCAGGCGGCCGGACGCGTCGGTGGCGAAGCCCAGATCGAGTGCGTCCGGGGTGGCCAGGCCCGCGGCGAGCAGGTTCATGACCAGGGGATCGTGGCTGGTGCGCACACCGGAGCCCGCACCGGTGCAGTTCAGGACAGCCGCGGCGAGCACCCGGGAGCCGTCGCTGAGCGAGACCTCGACACCGGTCTCGGTCTCGCGTGCGCCGACGACCCGCGCGGCGTGGGTGACCAGCGAACCTTCGGTGCGGCGCTGCTCGAGCCAGGCGTGGACGGCGGGGTCGACGCGGTGACGCACCTGATCCCAACGGCGCACCGTGGTCGCCAGGAACGTCGCCTGGTCGGCGACGGGCAGCCGCGACCACAGTTCGGCGGTCAGCGGGCGCAGCGCGTCCACCGCCCGCCGCCAGTCGCCCCCGGCGGCGCGGATGTGCGCGAAGACCAGCCGGCGGGCCTGCCCGAGGCTCATCGGCCCGGCGGGCAGCCGCGGGGCGGCCAGCGGCGGCGCCGGTTCGACCGCGTGCGGCAACGGCAGCAGCCCGTGCCGCGAGGTGACGTGCAGCCGCACCCCGGCCCGGCTCCAACGCTGGGCCATGTCGGTCATCGTCAGGCCGGCGCCGACGAGCAGCACGTCGCTGCCGGTCGGCACGTACGCCTCGGCCTGCGAACGCCACGGATCGGCGATGAACCGGGGTGAGCGGGCCAGCGCCGAAGGCACCCAGGAGGTCGTCGAGGCGCCGTGGCCGAGGGCCAGGACGACACCGTCCACCGGGTGGCTGGTGCCGTCGTCGAGGGTCAGGCGCAGCCGACGACCATGGCGGCGGATGTCGGTGGCGCGGGCGCGCACCTGCTCACAGCGCACACCGCTCGCGGCGCGCAGCGTCTCCTCGAGGGTGTGACGAAGATAGTCGGCGTAGAACTGGCGGGGCGCGAAGCCACCCGGCGGAAAGTCGACCGCGACATGCCGGCGAAGCCAGCGCAGGAAATGCTGCGGATCATCATCAAAGGCGCTCATCTTCGCGGCCGGCACATTGAGCCGGTGCCGCGGATCCCGGGTCAGATACGCCAGACCCGTACCCACCTCGTCCGGTTCGACCAGCAGTATCGTGAACCTTCGGCCGGTAACCGACGCGGACCTTGCCAGCTGGGCGGTGGCGAGGCACCCGCTGGCCCCACCACCCACCACCGCGACGACCACCGGCGCACTCATCGGGACCGTCGACAGCTTGTACGCGGACACCTGAGCATGAAGATCTCCTTTTCCGTCCATTCCCGTCGCCAGCAGAGTAGGCACAGTCGGGGCGGTCGGTGAACTGGAATGACGGAATACGGACACCCCGGACACACTCGGTCCCCGAGATCGACGGACCAGAACGGCGACGTCGGGAAAACGCCTGCGGATCCGTGCCCCCGCCCGAAGCCCCTCGGTCGTGTGGGTCGGTGGCATCACCGTGCTCCCGCAGCGGCGCGGCCACCGCGCTGCGGGGAGCGCGCAGTAGGCTGACCGGCCATGCCAGCGCAACCACTGCGGGAACTCGTCGAGGCGGGCTGGGCGCGGGCCCTCGAACCGGTCGCCGACCAGATCACGGCCATGGGCGACTTCCTGCGGGCGGAGATCGCCGCCGGCCGTAGTTACCTGCCCGCCGGCCCGCACGTGCTGCGCGCCTTCCAGCAGCCCTTCGACGACGTGCGGGTGCTGATCGTCGGCCAGGACCCCTACCCCACACCCGGTATGGCCATCGGCTACAGCTTCGCGGTGGCACCCGAGGTGCGCCGGCTACCGGGCAGCCTGCAGAACATCTTCCAGGAGCTGAGCACGGACGTCGGCGCGCCCCGCCCGTCCAACGGCGACCTGACCCCCTGGACGAGCCAGGGGGTGCTCCTGCTGAACAGGGCGCTGACGACGGCCCCGCGCCAGCCCGGCTCACACCGCGGCAAGGGCTGGGAGCCGGTCACCGAGCAGGCGATCCGGGCGCTGGCCGCGCGGGGCAAACCGCTGGTCGCGATCCTGTGGGGCGCCGACGCGCGCAGCCTTCGGCCCTTCCTGGACGGCGCGGCGGTGATCGAGTCGACCCATCCGTCCCCCCGGTCGGCCGATCGCGGTTTCTTCGGGTCCCGTCCGTTCAGCCGGGCCAACGACCTGCTGCTGCGCCAGGGCGCCCAGCCCGTCGACTGGAGCCTTCCCTAGCCGGCAGCCGGGCAACACGGCGATCACCTGGTGGCGAATGCCGGATCCGTAGAGTGGTGATCGTCGGGGCTGGTAGGTGGGAAGGGCGGTCCGGTGGCGCGCTGGTTCAACACCGCTGGTCCGTGCGTGCCACGTAACCATTTCATGATCCCGGCGGCTCGGCGTCTGCCGGAGATCCCGCGGCTGGTGGCGCGGGAGGGCTACTTCGTCGTCCACGCGCCTCGGCAGACGGGCAAGACCACCACGTTGCAGGCGCTCGCGGACGAGCTGACCGCGACCGGCCAGTACGCGGCGCTGCTGTTCTCCTGTGAGGCCGGACGTGCCTGGGGCGACGACATCGGCGCCGCCACCCGCGCGATACTGGCCCGGGTACGAGCCGAGGCGCAGAACGGCCTTCCGGTGGACCTGCTCCCGCCGCCCTGGCCGGCGGCTCCCGACGGTGCGCTGTTCGCGCAGGCACTGACGGAATGGGCCCGGGCATGCCCGCGGCCACTGGTGCTGTTCCTCGACGAGATCGACGCGCTGCACGGACAGACCCTGATCAGTGTTCTCAGCCAGCTGCGGGACGGTTCCCGTGGCCGGCCCGCCAACTTCCCGATGTCGGTGGCGTTGTGCGGCCTGCGTGACGTCCGTGACTACCGGGCTGCCTCCGGGGGCGACCCGTCCCGGCTGGGTACGGCGAGCCCGTTCAACATCAAGGTGAGGTCGTTGCGGCTGGGGAACTTCAGCGCCGACGAGGTGCGGGATCTGTACGCCCAGCACACGGCCGACACCGGTCAGGTCATCACGGCGGACGCGGTGGCGCGGGTGTTCGAGCTGACCGCGGGCCAGCCGTGGCTGGTCAACGCCCTTGCCGCTGAGATCGTCGACGAGATGGCCGTTCCCGTGTCGACACCGATCACGGGCGACCAGGTGGAGCTGGCGAAGGAGCGGTTGATCCTCGCCCGCGCGACGCATCTCGACTCGCTGGTGGACAAGCTGACCGAGCCACGCGTGCGACGGGTCATCGAGCCGGTCCTGGCCGGAACGACGCTGCTGTCCGACCCCTACGACGATGACCTGAGCTACACCCGCGATCTGGGGCTCATCACCCCCGACCCGCCGGTGCGGATCGCCAATCCGATCTACCGGGAGATCATCCCTCGGGTGCTGGCCGCCGACGTCACCGCGAACGTCACCGCCGAGCCGCGGTCGTTCGTACGCGAGGATGGACGGCTTGATCTGGCGAAGCTGCTGGCCGAGTTCGCCGACTTCTGGCGGCTGAACGGTGATGTTCTCGCCGCCCGGCAGGTCTATCACGAGGCCGCGCCGCAGCTGGTGATGATGGCGTTCCTGCAGCGGCTCATCAACGGCGGTGGCTATGTGGAACGTGAGTACGGCGTGGGCCGTGGTCGTATCGATCTGCTCATCCGCTGGCCCCATCCTGGTTCGGACGGGCGGCGGGTCTGGCAGCGGGAAGCACTCGAACTCAAGGTTCGGGGCGGGGGTGACGCCGACCCACTGCGGGAGGGCCTGACCCAGCTTGACGCCTACCTGGACCGTCTCGGCCTCGACACCGGAACGCTGGTTGTCTTCGACCGCCGTCCAAGCGCCCCGGCCATCCACGAACGCACCTGCATCGACACCACCACCAGCCCGGCCGGGCGCACCATCACCCTGCTCCGCGGCTGATATCGGCGTCCACCGCAGTCTCAGGGCTTTCGGGCGACGCCGACGAGGAATGCTGAGGCTCGCGTCGGTCTCGAAGAAGTGGAGGATCGGGAACAGGGACAGGCCGATCGACCGGGTGAGGTCGAGGGTCCCGCGCAGCTCGGCCGCGTTCAGGATCTTCGTCACGTCATGCGGGTCGGCGTCGAGGTAGGCGGTAGCGCCAGCCGGTGTGCTTACATAGAGGCAGACGGCTCACCACCTCGCCGGTCCCGGAGGATGCTCAGTCAAGACAAAATTCGTTTCCCTCGACGTCCTGCATCACGATGCAGGAATCGTGGCCGTCATACAGCAGTCGCACGCGCACCGCGCCGAGCGCGGCCAGTCGTGCGCATTCGGCTTCGAGCGTGACGAGGCGCTCTTCACCCACGAGCCCGGAGCCGACCCTCACGTCAAGATGCAGCCGATTCTTGACGACCTTTCCCTCGGGAACGCGCTGAAAGAACAGTCGCGGGCCCAAACCTGAGGGATCAATGCAGGCAAACCATGAACCCTGATTCTCGGGAAACCGGGAGTCGTTGAAGTCGTCCCAGGTGGCGAACCCTTTCGGGGGAGGCGACACAACGTACCCCAACACCTCGCACCAAAAGCGAGCCACGCGCTCAGGTTCAGCGCAGTCAAAGGTGACCTGGAACTGCTTGATCGATGACATGGGCGCACCATGGCATGGGATGCCTTTGTTCATCTCCCGCATTTTGGCGGGAGGATGGACCCTGAGGGCTGCCGCTGCGTCGTGCGGTTGCAGGAGCCGGGCCGTGCATGTACAACGCGGGTATGGAATTGTTGTTCGCCCGATTGCCAAAAGAGGCTGACGAGAATTCTGAACCTACACCGGCACGATCGGTGCCACCCGTTGGTTGCACATGTCTACGTGTGGAGATCAGTGTGGGTAGGGCCGCGACCACTCCCGCGCGGGAGCTGGGCCGCCCCAGGATGGCGTTCGGGTAGCCAGGGGATCACGGGTGGTGGGATGTCTGGCATGCCGTTCCGAGCGCACATCGGACATCCCCCGAGTCGTTGGACTATCGGTTGTGGATCCACCAGACCGCAGCCGTGGCTGCGGCGCCTCCGGCCGTGGTGCCGGCGCCGCGCAGGGCGGCGATGCCCACGATGGAGAGGAGGTGCCGCAGGGCACGGGGCCCGCGCCGATGGTGGTTCTGGCTCGGGTTGCCTGCGGGTGGATGGAGGGCGGTGGGGGTCTTGGCGCTCATGTGCCCAGACTGGGGTGGGTGTTGTCCGGAGCGGTCCGGTGGATGGGTCGGGATGCCGGACATGCCTCTTCGATCATCATTAGGCTGAACCCAGTCAGGTGCTAGGGGTCACGGGGGTGGCTGTGGTGAGGCGAGATTCGATCGGTCGGACGCGGGCCGCCGTGCGGGAGCTGGTGGCCGCGGTGGGTGACCCGCGGCCGGATCGGCTCCTGGATTGCATGGTCGGCGAGTACCAGGTGGGCCGTTCCACGGTGTACGCCTTCTTTTCCGGTCGGGATCTGGCTGAGTGGAAGACCGTTGCGGCACTGGTCCAGGCGTGCCAGGAACATCACCGGCGGGGTCACCTGAACGGCCTGGCGCAGCGGGAGCACCAGGAGTGGGTCTCGCGGGGCCGGTTTGACCTGGCTGGGTTCGCCGACGTGTACCGGCAGGAAACCGAGCCTGGTGAGGGCGAGAATCCGGCGTGGGTGGCGGCGCGGACGCGGTATCTGCAGCGGGTGCGGGAGCGGTATCCGCGGGTTGATCTGGAGATTCTTACGCCGCTGACCGATCAGGGTGAGCATCCGATCATGTTGGTGGAGCAGGTCTTCACGCCCCAGCATGTCCGTGCCGACCCGCCGCCGATGGAGGTGCCGCGGGAGGTGTGGCGGCGGCTGGCCGACGCCGGTCACGACGAGTCAGACCTGCCGGACGAGGTCGACCGGGAAAGGCTGCAGGCCGCGCTTCGCGCCTATCGCGACCGGCCGGCCCGTCCCGTCCTGGACGTCCTCGCCGATCCTGCCTGCAGGAAGCTGGTGGTGCTGGGAGATCCGGGTGCGGGCAAGTCCACGCTGGCCCGCTACCTGATGCTCACCCTCGCCTGCCCCGCCGGCGCACCGGACGAAGCCGTGTTGGGCCCCGCCGCGGACGGCGCCCTGAGCGCCGGTGCGCCGGGCCCTGCTCGGCGGGTACCACAGCCGCCGGCAGGGCTGGCGGGATGGCTGCCGCTGCTGGCCGAAGCCACCAGCGCCAGACCCTCGACACCGCGGGGTTCGGCCACTGGATGCTCCAGGACCTGGACCCTGATCAGATCCGCTCCTTCACCACCGGCTGGTACGCCCGGTCCTGCCCCACCGATACCGCGCAGGCCAGCCGGCTGACCGCCCGGCTGCTCGCCGCGGTCGACGGCTCGACGGCGGTCGCGGAGCTGGCTGGTAACCCGATGCTGCTCACCATCCTGGTGATCATCGGCCGGCGCCGCGAGCTCCCGCGGGACCGGCGCAGCGTGTACGAGCACGCGGTCACCGTGCTGGTCGAGCACTGGGACGTCAACAAGCATCTGCGCGACGCCAACGTCGACACCGATAACGCGTTCCTCGACGTGACGAACAAGCTGGAGCTGCTGCACCGGGTCGCCCGCGGCATGCAGGACGCCCCGGCTGGGCTGGCCGGCAATCACATCCCCGGCCCCGACCTGGTCGCAGCGTTCCAGACCTACCTGATCGACGAGTTCAGCCTGCCCGCCGTCCAGGCGATTACCGCCGCACGGGCCATGCTGGAGCAGTTCCGGACCCGCAACTTCATCCTCGCCCGCTTCGGATCCCAGGTGTACGGGTTCGTGCACCGGACATTTCTGGAATACCTCGCCGCCGACGACCTCAACCAGCGCCTTATCAACCTCGACATCAGCCAGGAACAGATACTCGCCGTCTATGACCGCCACTGGCCAGACCACGCCTGGGCCGAGCTTCTTCTCCTGCTCACCGGGATGATCCCGGACCGGCTCGCCACCCGAGCCATCCGCCAACTGCTCGCCGCTGATCCCCGATGGCGGGTCCGCACCACCCCGCCCCGGCACCTGATCCTTGGACTGCAGGCCGCCGCCGAGATCCGCAAAGCCTCAGCCCTCACCCCTCACGCCGAAGCGATCACCGACGCCCTCATCCTCCTCCTGGGAGAGGCCGATGCACGCGAAACGCGGTTCGCACCCAACGACTCCCTGTCCGCGGATGTGAATGCGGTGCTGGCTAGGCTGTTGCCTCATATCGGCCCTCATTGGGCAGGCCGTGACCGGTACCAGAACTGGTACCACGCCAACGGTCAGCGGCCGGGCTGCTCCTACCCGTATACCGCCGCCCGCGCCGCCGCCCGGATCTACATGGCCCAGCTACCCCACCCACCTGCTGACCTGCATGACGCCGCGACTCACCCACACTGGGCGCTCCGCGAAGCGGCGGTCGAGGCGATTGCTGCGGGTTGGGCTGACGACGAGGCCACCCTTCCGCTTCTGCGCGACCGAGCTACCACCGACGACGACAACGACGTGCGGCAGGCTGCGGTCGAGGCGATCGAGCGGATTGAACTTGGATATCGACGCCGATCACGCGGAGGTCGGTAACTTTCGATAGCCTGACCATCTTCGCCTGGCTGGCCGACGCCGACCCGACCAACGCCAAGGCGCAGCGTGACCTGAACGCCTCCTACAAAAGTTGGGGGATCTGGCACGGGCGACCGGGAACCTGGCGCGGCCGAACGTGCCTACCGCGACAGCCTGACCATCGCGGAGCGGCTGGCCGGTGTTCAGATCGGTTGGGCCTCGATCCGAGAAGGTCGGCATCGCCGGTGTCCGGAGCCAGTCTCGTTCCGCGCCCGCCGTGGCACTCAGGCCGGCGTCCTGCGCATCGGTCGTATCGCTGACGAACATCACCATGGTGACGCGATCTGATGCGCCGACAGAAGACCACCCAGAGTGCGGTGGCTACCATCGCAGCGTAGAAGTCGTTCGGGTGGCGCGGTATCGTCGCGGATGTCGGTGGCTGTTGGCCGCCGTGCGGCGGTGGGGCTCGCCGGACCCGAACCGCGGCATCCGCTGCCGCCAACGGTCCCTACTTGTGCCAGGTCGTGTCCGGTTGCTCGGGCACCGCGCAGGTAGGGAGACAGATATGGACGGCGCGTTCCCGCCGAAGGCCGAGCGACCCACCGATCCGGATGTGGATCTGCGTGTTCCGGCGCAGCGTCGGGAGCTGGGCCGTGGGCCTGTGCTGCTGCTGGCGGTGATCGCGGTCGGTGGGGCGGTCGGGGCGTGCGCCCGCTACGGCGCGTCGCTGCTCTGGCCGGATCCGGCCGGGGTGTTCCCGTGGACGACCCTGCTGGTGAACACGGTGGGCTGCGCGCTGATCGGGCTGCTCATGGTCGTGATCACCGAGGTGCCGGCGGTGCACCCGCTGACCCGGCCGTTGCTGGGCACGGGGGTGCTGGGCGGATTCACCACCTTCTCCACCTACGCGGTCGACGCGCGACGGCTGATCGACGGTGAGCACACCGGTCTCGCCCTGGCGTATCTGGCTCTGACCATGGCGCTGGCGCTCGGTGCGGTCTGGGCGTCGGTGGTCGCGACCCGCCGGCTGGTCGGGCGACGGTCGCGGTGAACTGGCTGCTGGTGATTCTGGGGGCGATGGTGGGAGCGCCGGCGCGCTACCTCGTCGACCGGGCGGTGCAGGCCCGCCACGACAGCGCGTTCCCCTGGGGCACGTTCACGGTCAACATCGCTGCCAGCCTGATTCTCGGGCTGGTGACCGGTGCGGTTCTGGCGGGGGCCGCGTCGTCCCGGGTGGGGCTGCTGGTCGGCACCGGGCTGTGCGGGGCGTTGAGCACCTACTCGACGTTCTCCTACGAGACGCTGCGCCTGGCCGAGAACGGCAGCGGCCTGCTCGCCGCCGCGAACGTCGCCGCCAGCATGTTCGGCGCCCTCGGCGCCGCCGTCCTCGGGATGGAGGTGGCCCGGGCGGTGTGGGGATGACCGGACGCGGGCGGGGCTTCGCCCACGAACACCCTGACTGCCGCCTGGGGCGGGGTCGGTCTGCCGGCGGTCAGGCGGAGTCGGAGGTGGAACCCGAGGGGGAGTCGGGCGCTGACGGGTCGTCCGGGCC
This sequence comes from Frankia sp. AgPm24, assembly GCF_023243055.1. NCBI lineage: Bacteria > Bacillati > Actinomycetota > Actinomycetes > Frankiales > Frankiaceae > Frankia > Frankia sp. AgPm24. The sequence goes on from NZ_JALKFW010000204.1 coordinate 99,163, forward strand.
GGGGCTGATGGGGGAGGGGGAGGCATCGTCCGGGGGTGTCGTGCGGCGGTGTCGACGGGTCCGCAGGACGGCGAATCCGCCGGCTGCCAGTGCCGCGGCGCCGGCTACCGTGCCGGCCGCGTAACCCCACGGGCCGGGCAGGCCGAGTGGGCCCTCGGAGTCCGTGTCCGCGGCGGCGCCCCGGGCACCGCTGGCAGTGGCCGGGGCGCAGCGGGCGGTCGTGGCCTCGTCCCGGTAGGTCCTCTCCTCGGCGGTGGGGGTGTCCTGGCCGAGGGTCGGGTCGCCGGTGCGCAGGGCGGCGCGGTCGGCGGTGTCGAAGCGGCCCACGACGTCGGCGTAGAAGCCGACCTGCGCGGCGGCCAGGTCGGCGTCGAACTTCTCGAGTTCGCCGTCCGGGGAGACCACGACGAGATAGCTGGGCCCGGCGATGCCCGAGACGTGGGGAACACCGGCGAGCTTGTGGAACGGCGCGCCGGGGGTGATCTGCAGTGGCGGTTTGAGCAGTGCGTGCCGTTGCAGCCCGGAGGCGACCAGCGCGGGCTTGGCGATGGTGTCGAGGGTCGGGCCCTGGGTGGTCCAGATGGCGTAGAGCTCGTTCTCGCCGGTGGCGTGGTAGCCGCGTACGGGATCGTCGATCCATTCGGTCGCGCCGAGATGTTCGATGCTGACCGCGCCCACCGCGCGCCGGACCAGATCCGGGTGCCGCAGGATCCAGGCCCGGGAGTTCTCGATGCCGACCCGTCCGGACATGTGCCCGGGGTACAGCGCGAACACCAGCGTCCGGCGCAACCGCTGCCCGGGCGGCAGCGCGGCGAAGTGCCGGGCCAGGGCGACCGCCGCGACCCCGCCGTTCTCCTCGAACGCGTTCTGCCCGTCGGTGTGGGTGTTGACGATGACGCACTCGTCGCTCTCACCGGGCAGCACCGCGGTGATCTGGCGCAGTCGGGTGCGCCGGACGGGGGAGATCAGGGTCAGCCGTGTGCGTGGCCGGGCCGCCGCCCGCTCCCGCAGCCGCGCGCCGACCTCGCGGTCGACGACGAGGGCGGGCAGCGGCTGTGGCCGGGTGGTGTGCGGCGAGTAGTTGCCGCGCAGCGCCGGGCGGGACGCGGCCGTGGTGAACACGACGCCGGCCAGCCCGAGCACGGCGAAGTCGTTGAGGTCGGGCCATAGCCCCAGCCACAGACGGGTGTAGTCGATCCGCGCCCAGTCGGCCTCGTCGTGCCCGTCCCACTGCAGGTAGGCGGAGATCGCGGTGAACACGTTGGCGGTCAGCCGGCCCGGGGTGGGCAGGTCGACCAGCAGGACGGCGCCGTGCAGCGATCCCGCCGGCACGGCGGCCACCCAGGCCCGGATGGCGGCGGTCACCGCACCCGGGTCGAGGAGCGCCTCGAGCGGGCCTGGCATCGGGAAGCCCTTGGCCAGCACCAGCGGGCCGGTGACGCCCTGGGCGGAGGTACCCGCCGAGCGCACGTACGAGGTCGCCACCTCCACCGGGCCGGCGCCCGGGCCGTCGAGGATCTCCAGGGCGAAGTCGGCCGGCTGGTAGCTGTCGTAGGTGTACTCCTCGCAGGGCTCGATCCGCAGCCCTGCGGCGGCCAGTTCGTCGGTCAGCCAGGTGCACCACTCGTCGTGGCCCGGCCAGCCCGGCAGCCGTGGCCCACAGTCGACCATCCGCCGCACATCCGCCCTGAGCCGCTCCGGAGTCGCCACGGCCACGACCCCGGCCGTCGCCGCGCCGCCTGCTGCCACGGTGGACGTGCCGGTGCCGGTGCCGGTGCCGGTGCGGGTGCCATCGGTGTCGGCGGGTGGCGCGGCGGCTGATCGGCGGGTGAGGCTGGCGCCGATGGACGCGGTGGCCGCCGCGAGCAGCGCACCGCGGACCAGGGTGCGCCGGGTGGCGCTGGAATCACCGTCTGCCACCGTCTCCCCCTCGTCGCCGTCAGGACCGCATGACCGTCAGGACCCCGCCGTCGGTCGTGAGCTCGCCGTCCGCGAGTTCGTCCGTGGGCTCGTCCGCGGGCTCGTCGTCCGTGGGCGTGCGGTCCTCGGGATGGGCGGCCGATGTGCGGGCCGCCAGTCTGTCACGTAACGTCGTGAGACGGGTGATCTCTGCGTCCAGCGCGGCGATGCGACGTTCGACGACGCCGCTCGTCGCGCTGCACACCCCGCGGGGATCGCCGTAGCGCGGCAGGGTGTCACCCTCGAGCAGGTGCAGCCGGTCGGTGCAGGCCCGCACGTCCTCGACGGTGAGCCCGAGCGCCAGCAGCTCACGGATGATCCGAAGCCGGTTGACATCGGCCTGGTCGTACACACGCTGCCCCGAGGCGGTGCGCCGCGGTGGTGGCAGCAGCCCGCGCTGCTCGTAGAACCGTAGCGCGCGCTGGGTGGTGGCGGCCGCCGCCGCGGCCTCCCCGATCTTCATCCGCGTCCTCCAGGGTGCCCTACACCTCGACGATGACCGTGCCGAAGTGCTGTCCCGCGATGGTCTCTGACAACGCACGTGCGGCGTGTTCGATACCGGAGACACGCACCGAGGGAAAGGTGATCTCGCCGCGGCCAAGCCAGTCGCCGAACCGCTCGCTCCAGTCGGTGGCCACCGTGTTGTCGAGCCCGCGCAGCGTGATGTGCTTGAGGATCAGCGCGAAGGTGTCCAGCGCGACGGAGGCGACGGTCCCCGTGGAATCCGGGGCGAGCTGCCCGGCCAGCGCCCCCACCAGAACGATCCGGGCGCCTGGTCGGGCGGCGGCCACCGCCGCCTGGAGCTGTTCACCGCCGACGTTGTCGATCACGACGTCGATGCCGTCCGGGGCGGCCTTCGCGAGCCCGTCCACGAACGGCGCACCGCCACGCAGGACGACGTCGTCGTAGCCGAGCTCGTCGACCAGCCGCCGCGCCTTGGCCGCAGAGCCGGTGCTGCCGATGACCCGCCCGGCGCCGAGCAGCCGGGCGATCTGCCCCGCCAGAGAACCGACCGCACCGGCCGCTCCGGACACGAAGACCGTCTCGCCCGCCGCCAGCCCGCTCTGCCGCAGTGCCGCGTAGGCGACCCGCGCCGAGGAGAGGTGGGCCGCCGGATCGGCCAGTACGTCACCCAGCGGCTGGACCTGCGCGACCGGCACGGCCGCGTACTCCCGCCAGCCCTGCCAGTGAAAGACCAGCGCACCCGGCCGCAGACTGGCGTCGGCCGGTGCGGCGACGACCTCGCCGACGGCCGCGCCGAACAACGTGTCACCCGGATGGATGGGCGGGAACGGCGCGTCCTCGACCCCGCCGCCCAGTACCGTGCGCAGCGCTGCGAACACATGGAAGTAGCGGTTACGCACCAGCACCTCGCCGTCACCTGGCGTGGGCACCGGCACTTCGGCGACGGCGAAGTCCTCCGGTCGGGGCAGACCGACCGGTGTGCTGACAAGACGAACCTCACGGGAACCGGACATGCGCGCGACCGTAGCCCCTGACCCGCACGTCAGGGTCAAACCCCGGTGGTCAGCAGACGGGTGGTCAGCAGACGGTGGTCAGGAGACGGCGGTAGGGGTGCGCAGGGTGATGAGGGTTTCGAGGTAGGTGGAGGGGAGGGCGACGGGCTGGCCGTCGAGGTTGCGGTTCCAGCGGCGGGCGAGGGCGGTGAGGTCGGCGGCCAGGGCCGCGCGGCCGGTGTCGTCGAGGGCCTCGAACGCCTTGTGGGTCGGGCCGTACCAGCGGCGGAAGGTGTCGGTGAACTCCTCGGGGGAGGCGTAGCGGAACACGCAGGTGCGCTCGAGCGTCCGGATCTCGGCCGCGTCGGCGCCGAACAGGGCGGCCAGGTGCTCCCGGGTGCCCCACAGCAGCGGGGAGGCGACCCCCGCCGGCGGGGGCACGTGGCGGCTGATCGTCCGGAACATCTCGCCGATGAAACCGTCCGGGGTCCAGGTGACCAGCCCGAGCAGGCCCCCGGGCCGGGCGACGCGGATCATCTCGGCGGCGGTGCGCTGGTGGTCCGGGGCGAACATCGAGCCGAAGACGGACAGCACCGCGTCGAACGAGGCGTCCGGGAAGGGCAGCGCCTCGGCGTCACCGAGCCGGAAGTCGACGTCGAGTCCTTCGGCGGCGGCCCGGGCACGTCCCCTGGTCAGCAGTTCGGGGACGTAGTCGACGCCGACGACGCGGGTGCCCGAGCGGGCGGCGGCGAGCGTCGCGTTGCCGCAGCCGCAGGCGACGTCGAGCACGTCCCAGCCGGGGCGCAGGTCGGCGGCCTCGGCGAGCAGCTCGCTCTGTAGCACGATCCGGCCGGCGATGACGGTGTAGTCGCCGCTGGACCAGATCTTCTGCTGCTTCGCCTTCACCGCGGCGAGGTCCGGGCCGGGGGCGGTCGTCGTGGGGCTGGTAGTGATCGTGGTGGGGCTGGTGGTCATGGTGGTTCCTCCGGTATCGGGCCAGCTCAGGCCGGGTGGGCGAGGCCGGCTGGGGCGCCGTGACGAACGCGGCGCGGTGTCTGTCCCGAGGTTGCGCCGGGGGCGGTGGGGTCGACCAGTCGCATTTCTGGACCTGGGGTGTCGGCCGGACGTCAGTGCTGACCGCTGCCGGGCGATGCCACCAGCGCGCTGGGCGTGATGCAGTGGTGGGGTGCCGATCCATTCCGACTACTGCCCCATCGCGCTCGGCGTCGAGATCCTCGGCGACCGGTGGACACCGCTGGTGATCCGCGAGCTCATGGCCGGCGCCGAGGGGTTCAACGACATCCACCGGGGCCTGCCGCGGATGAGCCGGACCCTGCTGACCGGACGGCTACGCGCGCTCGAACGGCACGGGCTGGTCCGCCGGGAGGTCGCCGAACGGGGCCGGCCAGGTCGTTATGTGCTCACCGAGGCCGGTCAGGCGATCACGCCGATCGTCTGGTCGTTGGGGCAGTGGGCCGCCGAATGGGTCTTCGATGACCCGGATGACGGTGATTGCGATGGACTGTCGCTGATCTGGCGGCTGCACCAGCATGCGGTGCCCGAGCGACTACCCTCTCGGCGAACGCTCGTGCACCTGACGTTGACCGGCCCCGGTGCCGCCCAGGGCTGGCTCGACGTCGAACGGCCCGCGATGACCGTCTGCAAGGAGGAACCGCGTCAGGACGTGCACCTGCGGGTCACGGCCAGCGGCAGGCAGATGCACCGCTGGTTGGTCGGACGCACGCCGTTTCGCGCCGTGCTCGACGCCGGCGAGGCCGAGCTGCACGGGCCGGCGGCGCTGGTCCGCGCCTTTCCCACCTGGTTTGACACCACGACCTTCGCCGCCGCCCAGAGCCGTCACCATCAGCACACGGACGGTCTGGGCGAAGCCGGTTAGCACCCGGGCCGGGCGCACCGCCGTCGGTGCTTGTGCCCGGTGAAGGTCCGCGCACGAACGATCTCGGTCATGGACAGGAGAGGACAGTCATGGTTCGTGGGCTCGCACACGCACGTCTGGGAGTCGGCGCGATCGCCGGCCTGCTGACCGTCGCCACGCTGGCGGCCGGTTGCGGGGGCGACACCACAGGGGGAACCAGCATCGCCGCCCCACACGCCTCGGTGACGGAACACGTCTCGACGCCGGCCCCCGACGCGACATCGTCATCCCCGTCATCCCCGTCGGCGGCCACCTCCGCCGAAGCCGACATGGGCGCGATGACGGTGAATCCGTCGGCGACCCCGGCCAGCCAGGTTCCCGGGGCTCGCGAGTCGACGTTCATCCTGCTCAACACCAGGCCGCCGGGGCACAACGACGTTCGGGGAACCGCCTGGCTCGCCCAGAACGCCACCAGCGGCACCACCCTGACCGTCACCGCGACCGGCCTGGTAGCGGGTGGGAAGTACGTCGCGCACCTGCACGCCAAGCCCTGCGCGGTGGACAACGGCGGTGGACACTTCAAGTTCGACCCGAACGGTCCGGCCGCACCGCCCAACGAGGTGCATCTGGCCCTGCCCGCCGACGCGGCCGGCGCCGTCCAGGGAACGGTCACCAATGCCCGTCCGGTGGGCGACGCCGCCCAGTCGGTGGTCATCCACCCCGTCGACGCGTTGGACAAGCGGGTGGCCTGCGCCGATCTGTGAGCCCGCGCCAGCGGTCCAGCCCAACGATGGTGCTCCTCGAGCCCTGTGACGATGACCTGAGCCATGTCCGCGACAACATTCCCGCGCTCGGCGTCGCGTTCGTCGGCTTCGGTGCGGTGGGCGGGATCGTGGCGCAGTGGTGGTGTTCGGCTATGCGGCGGTGAGCGCGGTCGGCGCGATCGCGGCGGTCGTGTCCAGGAACGAGTCGGGGACGGGATAGTCACCGAGAATGTAACGGAGAACCGCCGCGTGCATCGCCTCGACGGGGGCGATCGTCGCCGCGGTGGAGATACCGGTGGTGTTCGTGACGTTGGCCAGCGCGGAAAGATACGTCTGGGCCGCGCCGGTCTCCAGATCGAGGGCGATTCTGGCGACCTCGGGCAGCGTTTTGGCCTGGTTCAGTTTCGCGACCTCGCCGGCGGCGATCGTCAGGGGTGCGCCGGTGATCTCCGGGAGTTTCGCCGAGGCCAGCACACCGTTCCAGGCCCTCCCATGGTCGGTGTGCTGCGACCGGACAACGGTGACGAACTCGCCGATCGCCGGCGGCACGGTGCCGTAGGTGCCGGCGCCGGCCTTCGTCAGCACCGTCGAATAGGCGGCGACCGCGAGGTTCTCCAACGCGGCGGCGAGCGCCACGACCTTCAGATCACCGGTGTACCGGCCACCGGTGGTCGCGGCCGCGGACGAACCCATCCCACCGGTGTTCGAGCCGCCACCGGACGAGGAACTTCCGCAGGCGGCGAGGACACCGGCACCGACCGCGGTGAGCCCACCGAGCAGAACTCCCCGCCGGTTCGCCGCCCGCGCGCCCAGGCCCCGGCCCAGATCCCGACCCAGGTCGGTGAGCTGCGCGGCCGCGGCGGGAAAGGTGTCCCGGTGAGCCTGATCGAGATCGGCGGTCATCGCCCGCAGTTCGGCGTCGCCCACGTCCAGTCGCCTGCTGCTCATCGGAGGGCTCCTTCGGTGGCCGGCGAAGCCATGGTGGTGGGGTAGAAGGCGTTCGGGAAGGCGACGCTGCCCGCGGCCTTGGGCAACGTGGCCAGATTCGGCGGCAAGGTGATCAGAGCACCATTGCTGACCGGCAACAGCGCCTGGACGGCGAGCAGCACCGCCCGGTGCTGCGCCTCGACGGCGGCCACACTGCCGAGCAGCATCCGCAACATGGACGTGCCCACCTGGCTGACGTTGCGGGTGTAGGTCTGCGCGGCGACGTCCTCGAGGGTGATGGCGAGCGCGACGACATCCCCCGGGCCCTTGATGGTCGGCACCGCGGCCTTGACGACCGCCGCGTATTTCGGGTCGGGACCGTTCTGCTCCCTGCCACCAAGCTTCACCACGGCGGCGTTGAAAGCCTGGGCGTGTTCGGCATGCTGGGCCATCGTCTTCATCGCGAAGGCCTTCACCACACCGTTCGCCATGGTCCCGCCGATGAACGGCAGTGTCAGCGCCGTCGTGTAGGTACTGACCGCGAGATTCTCGATCGACGCCGCCGTCTGCAGAATCGCGATGTCGGACGTGGCGGCCGAGGCCCGTCCCGCGCCGGCCGCGACCAACCCGGTTCCGGCGATCCCCACCATGGCCGCACGCGGGGACCTGCGCCGCCTCGTCGTCCCGCGTCCCCGCCACCAGCCGCCTTCGCCAGCCTGGGTCTCGGCCTCGGCCTGGGTCTCGGCTTTGGTCTGGGTCTGGGCCTGGGCCTGGGCTTCCGCAGCGTGCGCTGCCGGCGGTGCGTCGGTGGGCCGTTCGGTGGCGCCGCCAGCCTGCTGTCCGGGGGAGGCCGTGGCCTCGAGGTAGTCACCGACAGCGGCCCGGTGGCCGCGCATCGCATCGCTGTGCAGGTCCTGTGACTGTTCGACCAGCTCATGTAGCTGCTGGTCATCAACGGCGTCGGTCACCGCACCCCTCCCTGTCCGTACCGTGTGACCCGCGCTCGCCTGGTGCGGAGCTCGGTGGTGCACACGGTGGGAGTTCGAGGCCGCGGCCCGACCGGATGGGTGTCGCCGCCGGAAATCTGCCGTCGGACCGCTGTGGTCGCCGCCCACACCCCCGCTTGGTGATCGGCGCTTCGCCGCCCTGCTGGACGTCGGATCATGGGGCCGTATGATCGTCGATCGCGTTCTCCGGATCGTCCGATATATGCACAAATAGGAGATTTGTGCAGCGTAATGGCGCGATGCCGGGGCCACGACGCCCTCTATCGCTGCCAGATCACGGTCATGTTCATGGCATGCCGAGGGTTGTTCAAGGATCTCGGCCTCCCTGCACCGAACATCCCTCGGCATGGTGTCGAACAGCCCTCGGCATCCGACCATGAATCGGGATGGCGGCGGGGAGAGGTGTCGGCGCTCAGCCATCCAAGAGAAAGGTGCGCAGAGACCGGCGCCGAACGTCTGCGGATGGTCGCGGCTATGGAAAACGGGGTGAGTCCCCGCGGCTGGGCCCCGGTGCCGCCCGGCGTGGTGAAAGCGGGGCAGCACCGGGACCCAGCCGATCGAAGGCGCGGTGACCCGGCGGCGCCGCGACCCGGCGGTCCGGCGACGCGGCGGCCTGGCGACGCGGCGGCCTGGCGACGCGGTGGCCTGGCGACGCGGTGGTCCGGCGGACACGCGGATGTGGTGTGGTGCGTGGACCTGGCCCGTCCGCGGGATCAGGTTCGGTCAGGTCCCGTCAGGTCGACTCAGAGGTAGTCGACGTAGTCGTCGTGGTCGAGTCGAGGGAGGCGGGGGAACCAGGGGTTGGCGCCCGGCTTGCCGATGTTGACGACGAGGATCGACCTGTACGAGCGGTCGGGGAAGAACTCGGCGTCGACGCCGGCGGCGTCGAAACCGGCCATCGGCCCGGCGGCCAGGCCGGCGGCGCGCACGGCGAGGATGAAGTAGGCGGTCTGCAGGGCGCCGTTGAAGCGGGCCACCTCCGCGCGGCGCTCCGGGTCACCCGTGAACACGTCGCGCATCTCGGGGCGGGCCGGGAACAGCTGCGGCAGCCGGTCGTGGAAGTCGACGTCGACCGCCAGGATCGCGACGACGGGGGCCGACTCGGTCTTGGCCCGGTTGCCTTCGGAGATCAGCGGTAGCAGGCGCTCCTTGCCTTCGGCGGTGGTCACGAAGGTGATGCGCAGCGGGTTGATGTTGGCCGACGTCGGTGGCCACTTGGCCAGCTCGGTGATGGCGCGGAGCTGGTCGCGGGAGACAGGCTCGTCGCTGAAGGTGTTGGCGGTGCGCGCCTGCGTGAACAGCAGCGCCACAGCGGCGGGGTCCAGCACGAGGTGATCGGCAGCCAGCTTCTCGACGGCCAGGCTGGCTGTCGACGGATCTTCGCTGGTGGGGATCTCGGTGGTGGAAGTCACGGGTCTCCGATGGGTGCGAGTGGGCGTCGTGAGGATCTACATCTGGTGGCCGGGCCGGCTGGCAGGCCATCCACGTCCTGCGGTGCCGGCGCGGCCGACAGGTCAACCATGTCGCCGGCCGGGTTATGCCGGCGCCCACGGGCCGAGGGGGCCGCGTTCAGTGGGATGCTGTGGCGCGCACCGCCCAGCAGGCCGCGGTGTAGCGGAAGTGGTCGGCCTCACGGAAGGGTTCGAAGGCGGCGCGGACGATGTCGACGACTGTGGCGCGGGTGGCCTCGTCCAGGTCCGGTAGAAGCCGGCTTACCGGGCCGACCAGGGTGAAGTACTGTTCCAGCTCCAGTTCGGACAGGACGCACGGCTCGTCCACCGGGACGATGTCGATGTTCGTCCAGCCGCCGCCGCGCAGAAGTCGCTCGGTGTGTTCTCGGCGGGCGAGCGAGAACGGGCCGGGTCCGTCAGGATCGCGTTGGGCGAGGCCCGGAAGAATCGGTGCCGCCGCCCGTTCGGCCGCCGTGAAGAAAGGATTCTCGGCCGGGCTGCGCCAGGAAACAAAGGTGAACTGCCCGCCGCCGCGGGTGGCGCGGCGGACATTCGTGAACGCGGCGACCGGATCGTCAAAGAACATCACCCCGAACCGGGAGATGACCGCGTCGAACCCACTCGGCGGAAAGGGATGACGCGCCGCGTCGGCATGCACGAACTCGACCGGCACCCCCGCCCGCAGCGCACGCGCACGCGCCGCGGTGAGCATCAGTTCGGAGACATCGACACCAACACAGTGCCCTCCCGAGCGAGGTTCCCCCGCGTCACCTCCGGCGGTGCCGCCGGCCCGGCGGGCGGCGGCGAGCGCCGTCGCACCGCCGCCGCAGCCCACGTCGAGCACCCGGTCACCGTCGACGATCCCGCTGGTCAGCAGGTCCGCGAACGGTTGGTACATCCGGTCGAGCAGGTCCTGCGCCGCGACCCATCCGCGCCCTGCCGCACCGTTCCACATCGTCTCCTGCCGCCCACCGGTGATCACCGCGTTGCCGCCCGCCGCGACTTCGGTGCCGCCGACGGGCCCGCCGACGCTCTCTCTCGACCCATTCATGATCTTGGCTCCTTGTTCTGACGCTCGCCGCCCGCGAAGCGGGTAGCCCCGCCCGCGGGCAGCACGTGCCGCCCGCCCAGGGGGCACGTGCCGTCCGCGGTGGGATGGGTCAGGCGGCGGCGAGGCCGGCGAGATCGGTGTGCATCTCCCAGACCAATATCTCCGCCGGGCCGGACGCCGCCGCGGTCACCCGATGGCCGCCGGTCGCGGTGAACCGGACGGCGTCCCCCGTGGCCAGTGTGCCCGCGCCCTCGAGTTCCACCTCGCCCGCGGCGACGAACAGATGCAGCCAGGGGGCCTCGGGCAGGGTGACCTCGCCGCCGGGCCGAAGCCTGGCGGCATGCAGGGCCGCGTGCCGGTTACGGATACGGATCGCGCTCTGCCCGTCATGACGCGCCATCCCGGACGCGACCGGCACCAGCCCGCCGCGCAGCAGTTCGTCCCCGATCTCCAGCTGCTCGTAGCCGGGGTCGATGCCGCGCGTGTCCGGTGCCACCCACATCTGGACGAAGTGCACGGGCTCGTCGTGCGGCTCGCCGCCGAGCCGCCAGGAGTCGTTCTTCTCCGAGTGCAGGATGCCGCGACCGGCACTCATCCGCTGGGCCAGCCCCGGGTAGATGACCCCGGTGGTGCCGATGGAGTCCTGGTGGACCAGCGAGCCGCGCAGCACCCAGGTGACGATCTCCATGTCGCGGTGCGGATGGGTCTCGAAGCCCGTCCCGGCGCGGACCGTGTCGTCATTGCTCACCAGCAGGACGCCGTGGTGGGTGTTGTCCGGGTCGTAGTGGTGGCCGAACGAGAACGAGTGGTGCGAGTCCAGCCAGCCCGTCCGGCTCGCCGCCCGGCTGTGGGAGCGGCGGATGTCCACCGACGCGGTGCTCGTCATGACGGAAACCTCCTACCTTCGGCGCATCCGGACCACTCCAGTGGATGCTTGCACGTGCAACTACCGAGGTGGTCCAACTCTTCCCGGCCCCGTCCGGTACAGGACGCGCCCACCGGGTATGCAGCCGGGCAGTGATCGGCAGAGTACGGATCGGCAGAGTACGGATCGGCAGAGTACGGATCGGCAGAGTACGGATCGGCAGAGTACGGATCGGCAGAGTACGGA
>NZ_JALKFW010000204.1:110865-117331 GCF_023243055.1 Frankia sp. AgPm24
TCGGCCGGGCAGGGATCGGGCTGGGACCCGAGGGAGAGGAGCAGGCCGTGCGGCCACGGATACATGTGATCACGCTTGGGGTGGGCGATCTCGAACGCTCGCTGGCCTTCTACCGGGACGGGCTGGGCTTCCCCTCGTCCGGGATCATCGGCACCGAGTTCACCGGCAGCGCGACCGAGCCGTCTGGCGCGACCGCGATGTTCACACTGGACGACGGTCTGGTCCTGTCGTTGTACCCGCGTGCGGAGCTCGCCAAGGACGCGGGCGTGGACCCGGCCCGGGTCGCCGGTAGCGGGGTGGCCTTCGGCCATACCGTCGGGCGCCGCGAGGACGTCGACCGCGTCCTCGAACTCGCTCGGCGCGCCGGCGGGACGGTGCCCGGTCCGCCGCACGAACGGCCGTGGGGTCTCTACGCCGGTCACTTCGGCGATCCGGACGGCCACCTGTGGGAGGTCGTCTACTTCATCCCCAAAGCTGGCCCCGCCGACGACCCCGCCCGCGCCACCGGCCAGTACGTGACGCAGGGATCGCCCTCATGACGGTGACCACCATGACGGTGACCAAGGTGCTGTCGGTGGTGCCCGTGGCCGATTTCGACGCGGCGACGGACTGGTACGAGCGCCTGTTCGGTCGACCCGCCGACGCGCGTCCGATGCCGGGTCTGGCCGACTGGCATGTCTTCGACGATGCCTGGGTGCAGGTCTTCCAGGACGACCAGCGGGCCGGACGGGCGGCGTTGAACCTCGCCGTCGACGATCTGCGAAGTGCGGCGGCGGCGCTCGCCGGGGGGCGGCGGCGCGCGGTCATCCGGCTACGTTTCTTCCCGTGTACACCGGCGGCGGCATAGCGTCGCTAATGCGCGCTGGCCATGGGGGACCCCCACCACCTGCGCCCGTCCGCCGGCCGTCTAGATTGGCGTCGCTCCGTCCTGCGGAAACGGAGAATGAAAGGCAGGCGCATGACACCAGGGGCAACTCAGGCCTCGCCGGTACCACAGCCCACGGTCATCATTGGGTTGATGACCTATGTGGTTCCGGCTACCGGTGGGTTTACCTTCGGTCGCGATCCGGCTAGCACGCACTGTCTTGACCCGGATGACCTCGGCGTTTCCCGGTCCGCCGGCGCCATCGTGTATCAGCGTCGGCACTGGTGGATTGTCAATGCCAGCAAAACGCATCCGCTGACGATTCTGGAAGGCGGCCTGCGTGAGACGCTGATGGCCGGCCGTTCGCGGTTGCTGGCCGAGTCGACGACGGTGTGGGTGGCCGGCCGGTTCCGCACGTACGCGCTGCACATCCAGTTCTCGGAGCAGCCGTTGGACTACGGCCTGGACCAGCTTCGTCCCGGCGCGCCGCTGCCCGCCGGGTTCGCGACCTGGAGCGCACCGGAGCTGTCCGCCGTCGACCGGGCCGTCTGCGAGCTTCTGTTCGAGCCGCTGTTTCGCACCGACGGCCGCTCCGATCCGATCCCGACGACCTACCTGGCGGTGGCGACGCGACTCGGGCTGCCCGAGTCGACGGTGCGCCGCCGGGTCGACAACCTGCGCGCCCGGCTCACCCGGCTCGGCGTGGTCAACCTGGACGGTCGGACCGCACTGACCAACCTCGGCGAGTACCTGATCAGCCATCGCATGATCGGTAACACCCGTTCGTCGTCCGTCACCGGTACCGACGCGCCGTCCGGCGTCCGCGTGGGACGGCGGGCTGGCTACGGTCAGGTGCCGGCCGCCGCGGGTAGGGGAGAGCACGCATGAGACCGCTTCGATACTCGATCAACGTCACCCTCGACGGCTGCTGCGACCACCAGGTGGGGATCGTGGATGACGAGTTGCATCGTTACTGGGCGAACAGCGTGGAGCGAGCCGACGCCCTTCTGCTGGGCCGGGTGACCTACGAGATGATGGAGCAGGCGTGGCGGCCGACGGCGACGGGAGCCTGGCCGGAATGGATGGCGGACTGGATGGTCCCCTTCGCCCGGGCGATCGACGGTGCGAAGAAGCATGTCGTGTCGAGCACGCTGGAGCGGGTCGACTGGAACGCGGAACTGGTGCGGGGTGATCTGGCGACAGCCGTGACACGGCTCAGGCAGGAACCCGGCGCGGGCATTTTCGTGGGCGGAGTGACTCTCCCGCTGGCCCTCGCGGATCTGGGGCTGATCGACGAGTACGAGTTCGTCGTGCATCCCGTCCTGGCCGGCCACGGACCCACACTGTTCGCCGGCCTGAACGACCGGATCGCCCTCACGCTCGTGGGACGCCAGGAGTTCAGCTCAGGCGCGGTCGCCCTGCGCTACGAGCCCGTCCGGGACCCGGCCTGAACGCGTGCGCCCGTGACGGCCGATGGCGCCGAAAACGGTTGGCGGGCGGCCTTGTCCCCGCGCGATGATGCCGGCGTTCACGGCGGCCACAAGGGACGTCGAGCGTGCCGCATCCGCCCAGGGGAGAGAAGCAGTGACTGCCGCCGGTTCCACCTCTTCGTCCCTGCCCTCCGGGGCCTCGTCACCCGGAGCCCCGTCGTCGGGCAGCCCGTCGTCGGGCAGCCCGTCGCCCGGTGCCCGGCAGGTCGGGTCGGAGCCGGTGGTGCGGGTGGCGGGTGGGGCGTTGCGGGGTGGCTGGGTGGACGGGGTGGCGGTCTTTCGGGGCGTCCCGTACGCGGCGCCGCCGGTCGGGGCGCTGCGGTTCGCGGCGCCGGTGCCGGCGGGGCGCTGGGACGGGGTTCGGTCGGCGCGGGCGTTCGGCCCGCCGCCGCCGCAGTCGGACGTGTTTGGTGCGGCCGGCGGCCAGGGTGCGGCCGACGCGGGGGACGACTGGCTGACGGTGAACGTCTGGACACCCGCACCCGACCCGGCGGCGAAACTCGCGGTGCTGGTGTGGATTCACGGGGGTGCGTACACGATCGGGGCGTCCGACCGGCCCGAGTACGACGGCGGCCACCTGGCGCGCGACGGCGGGGTCGTGCTGGTGACGTTCAACTACCGCGTCGGGATGGAGGGCTTCGCGCAGCTCACGGGTGCGCCGCCGAACCGGGGGCTGCTGGATCAGGTCGCGGCGCTGGAATGGGTCCGCGACAACATCGCCGCGTTCGGAGGCGATCCGGGTCTGGTCACGGTGTTCGGCGAGTCGGCGGGCGGTGGGTCGGTCGCCGCGTTGCTGGCGATGCCGCGGGCGGTAGGGCTGTTTCGCCGGGCGATCGCGCAGAGCGCGCAGGGCACGTACTTCGCGACCGAACTCGCCGCCGACATCGCCGCCGTGTGCGCGGCCGAGCTCGACCTGCGTCCCACCGCCGCCGATCTCACCGGGGTGGAGCCGGGGCTGCTGGTGGTCGCCGCCGACGGGATCGCCGCCACGCTCGCCGAGCGGGCCGGGCGCTGGGGGCGTCCGGCACTGCGGTCGGTGTTGTTCGCGCCGGTCGTCGACGGGGAGGTGCTGCCGTGCACGCCATGGCAGGCGGTGGCCGGCGGCGCCAGTCGTGATCGTGACCTGCTCGTCGGTCACACCCGTGACGAGCAGCGACTGTTCACCATGATGGAGGGCGCGCTCGGCCAGGTCAGCGCCGAGCAGGCGGCGGCCGTCCTGGCACGGTTCGCGCCCGGGCCAGCGGACGAGGATACGAGGGCGGGGGCGGGGGCGGGTCGCTACCGGGCCGCCTATCCTGACGCGGGTCCGGGCGAGCTCTACGAACTGGTCCTGTCGGACTGGCTGTTTCGGATGCCCAGTCTGTATCTCGCCGAGGCACAGATCGCGGCCGGCGGTCGGGCGCACGTCTACGAGCTGACCTGGTCCGCGCCGGGACTGGGCGGGGTGCTCGGCGCCTGCCACGGACTGGACGTGCCGCTGGTGTTCGGCAATCTCACCAGCGGCCAACCCGCCGTGCTGCTCGGCGAGGAGCCGTCCGCCGCGGCCGTGGCACTGTCAGCCGACATGCGCGCCGCGTGGACCGGTTTCGCCACCCACGGTGACCCCGGCTGGCCCGGCTACGAGCCTGACCGGCGTCGCACCCGGATCTTCGACACCCCCACGGGCCTCGTCGACGACCCGGAGCGGGCGAGCAGGCTGATCTGGCAGGATCACTCCTTCCCGCCGCTGGCCCTGCTCGACGCCTGAGCCGGGTATGCCAGGCCGGCCAGGGGGTGGGGAGGACAGCCGACCGGATGCTCGGTGACGATGTGGCGTCGGTTGCATCCAGATCCGCCAGATCGACATCGGCGACCCGCTGGCCGTCTCACGCGGGGCGGTGGTTCGTCCTGATGCATGGTCGAGTGCTGCGGTTTTACCCTACGATGGCGCGGTGTCGACGCCGCGCGTGGACGCCACGGCGGGTGGCGACACCATTCTTGTGAGATCCGGTGAACCCGAACCGGTGCCCTTTTTCACCCGGGCCCGGTGGTCCCATCTGTTGTCCTCGGTCGGTCAGGAGAGCACCACGGCGGTGCTCTCCCCGTTCTTCGCCGGGACGCTGGGTGCCGCCCCGGTCGTGATCGCCGGGGTGGAGGCCGCGGGCCGCGCCGGTGGCACGGTGGCGCGGTTCGGCGGTTCGGGTCTGGCTCGGCGCCGGCCCGGGGCGCGCGGCCTGCTGGATGTCGCCGGTTACGGCGGGGCGGCGCTGGCCGCGGTGTTTCTCGCTGGCAGCTCCGCGGTCTGGCAGGCCGGGGCCTGCCGCTCCGGCTCGTGGGTGGCCAGCGGCCTGGGCACGCCGACCACCCTGCGACCGGTGAGTGAGCAGGCACTGGTCCGCCGCAGCGGCCGTCAGCTCGGCCAGGAACGGGCCTACGACGCGCTGGCGGCGGCCGTCGGCCCGCTGATCGCGGTCGGTCTGCTGGCGTTCGCGAGTGTGCGCACCGTCCTGCTGCTCGCGATCGTCCCAGCGGTGGTGGCCGGGGTGGCCAGCGCCATCGGTGCCCGTGCGACCCGCAGGGCCGCCGCGGCGGCTGGTGGCGCTGGGGCTGGTGAGGCCGGGGTGAACGCGCCGGGATCGCCGCCGGCTCCAAGCGGACGGACGATGCTCGCCCAGCTGCGGGGGTCCGGGCCGTTGGGGCGGCTGCTGGTCGGGGTCACCCTGTACGAGGCGTCGAACATCGCCGCCGCGCTGCTCCTGCTGCGTGCGGCGAAGATCCTGCCTGAGGGGGCGGGGGCGTTCAGCCGGTTGCAGGCTGTGGCGATGCTCTACGTCGTGTACCAGCTGAGCTCGGCCGCCTGCGCGGCCTGGGCGGGGCGCGTCGTCGACCGGCTGGGCGCCGGGGTCGTGGTCGCCATCGGCGCGGTCGCCCTGCTGATCGCCTACGCCGGCTTCGCCTTCGCCAACCCGGGTGAACTGGCGGTCATGATCGGCTGCTTCGTGCTGGCCGGCGCCGCCGCCGGCGCGGTGGACGCCGCCGAATACGCCGGGGTGGCCAGGCTCACCACGCCGGACAGTCGCGCCCCGGCCCTGAGCGCCCTGATCGGCCTGCAGAACGCCGGACGGGTCTTCGCCACCATCACCGCCGGCGGCCTGTGGACGCTGGTGGGCCCGTCCGCCGGCCTGCTGATCTGCGGCCCGCTGCTGATCGTGGCCGCTTTCCTGCTCTCCGTCCGCCCGGTTCGTGCCGCCGGCGACCTGACCTGACCCCGACCTGGGCCGACCTGGGCCGAGCCCGCCTGATCGGAGCAGGTCGAGCCTGCCCCTCGCCCAGGTGAGGCGGTCGGCCGCCAGCGGCGGATGGCCACGGCCCAAGGGCGGCTCTCCTGGGGTCGTGGGCGGGCCTGGCGGGCAGGCGATCACGAATGGGCGGCCTGCCGGTAGCGGGCGACGAGGTCGGTCCGCGGCTGCGCTGTGCGCGGCATGGACGGCGCCACCTGCCACCGCGGCCAGTCCGCTCCGGAAGACCCGGGGCGTCCGGAACGCAGGATCATGGCCGCCTGGCGGGCCGCGCCGGTGGCGACGTACTCGGCGGGCGGCGGCGTGCTCACCGGGATGCCCAGGATGGCGGGGGCGAGGTCGCGGACCGCGCGGGAGCGGGCGCCCCCGCCGATCAGCGTGACCCGCTCGACGGGGACCCGCTGGGCGCGCAGGACGTCGGCGCAGTCGGCCATCAGGCACAGCAGCCCCTCGACGGCGGCCCGCGCCAGGTTCTCCCGCCGAAACGACGTGGGTGTCAGACCATGCAGGGTGCCGGTGGCCAGGGGCAGGTTCGGGGTGCGTTCCCCCTCGAGGTACGGGACGAACACCAGCCCGTCCGCGCCGGGCCTGGCGCGCAGCGCGAGGGCGTCGAACTCGTCGGGGCTGACGTCGAGCAGTTGGCGGGTGACGTCCAGGACGCGGCTGGCGTTGAGGGTGCAGGCCAGCGGCAGGTAACGGCCGGTGGCGTCGGCGAAGCCCGCGACCGCGCCGGAGGCGTCCCGGGTGCTGACCCGCGCGCAGGCGGCGACCACATGGGAAGGACTGCGGCAGTGCGAGTCCGGCGGTAACTACACGACGAACACCGGCAACAG
>NZ_JALKFW010000072.1:0-958 GCF_023243055.1 Frankia sp. AgPm24
CCTGCTCACGGCGTTCGGCGGCGGTACCACCTGGGGCTCGGTGGCGCTCGTCTGGCCGGAGATCATGCCGTGAGTGGGGGGATCGGGGTCGACGAGGTCACACCGGCCGACGTGCACGCGGTGATCAGGGCTTTCGTCGAGGAGTCCGGGCCGTTGACGCCCGGCGACATCGACGACTCTGCGTTGTTGCGCGATCTTGATGTGGACTCCCTCGGCCTGGTGGATCTGCTCACCAGGTTGGAGCGCGAGCTCGGCGTGGCGGTCCCCGATGACCGCATCGCCGACATCGCCAGCGTCGGAGATCTGGTCGAGCAGGCGGTGGCAGCGGCCTCGTCCAGGGGTGTGAGCCGCCCGGGTGGCGGCGCGGTCGAAGGGAGTCCGTCCTCGTGAGAACACGTCCCCAGGACAACGGCTTCGGAGTGGTGATCGAGGGCTTCGACCTGGCCTCGGACCGGGATGTCACCGAGCTGAAGCAAACCGTCTACCGAGAACGCATCGCCGTTGTGAAGGACCAGCGGCTCAAGCCGGGCGCCTTCCTGGAACTGGGCCGGCGGCTCGGTACGCCGCAGGCCTACTACGAACCGATCTACCATCACCCGGACGTCCCCGAGGTCTTCGTCTCCTCGAATCTGCCCACCGAAGGGCAGCGGGTCGGCGTCCCGCGGACCGGGAAGTTCTGGCATTCGGACTACCAGTTCATGCCCGAACCTTTCGATCTGACCCTGATTCTTCCGCAGGTGGTGCCGAGTCGAAATCGTGGCACGTTCTTCATCGACATGTGCCGGGCCCATGAGCTGCTCGACGAACGGCTGCGTGCCGACATCGAGGGGACGTTCGCCCGCCACAGCGTCCGCCGCTATTTCAAGATTCGTCCAGGTGATGTCTATCGGCCGATCTCCGAGGTGCTGGCGGAGATCGACGAGCGCACGCCGCCGGTGCGGTTCCCGACGGCCCTGCC
>NZ_JALKFW010000073.1:0-954 GCF_023243055.1 Frankia sp. AgPm24
TGTTTCAGTCCAGCTGGCTGCGGATCTCGCGGGCGAGGTCGATCGACGCGTCGATCTCGACCTTGCGGTTGGTGAGGCTTTCGACGTTGATCCCGAACGGCAGGCCGAGCCGGCGGCAGAACCCGATGAGAACTCGGGCGATGACGACGCACTGCTCGTATGACGCTGTCAGCGGGTCGCCGGACCTGGTGATCTCGGTCCGCAGCCAGCCGGGGACCTCGATGCCGAGCCAGGACATGAACTCCAGGGTCTTCACCGAGCCGCACGGCGCGAGGGACAGCACGACCGGCGCCGGGTCCAGACCTTGGTCCCGGCAGCCGTAGGCGTAGTCGGACAGCAGGTTCCGAGTGTGGTCCAGGTCGTAACAGATCTGGGAGACGAAGAACTCGCAGCCCGCATCCTGCTTGCGCAGCATGCGGTGGTGCTCTGCCCCCGTATTCGCGTGCCGCTCGGCGATCGCAACGCCGCCCATGCGTGGCGGGCGCGACAGCCCAGCGTGCCGGTGGTAGGCCTCGGGCAGGCTCGTCCGCACCACCTGGTGCCGGGATGCTGCCCCGACCAGCACGGTCAGCACCCGGTCGCGGGAGGCCTCCGACAGCCACTGGCCCAGCTCGTCCCCGGTGTACTTGCTCACGGCGCGGTAGACGACCACCGGCCCGGCCCAGCCGGCCAGGTGCCGGTCGAGGAAGACGGCCGGATCCATCATCGGCATGAACGGGAACGGCCGCGGGGCCGAGGACCGGTCCGCTTCGGCATCCACGTCGTAGAGGAGGAGCCCGTCGACCTGCACTGACTGGAGCCGGGTCAAGGCCGCCTCGGCGACGGCGTCCGCCTGTTCTGAGGTGGTGGTCGCCCGCGGCGGGGTCAGGCCGTAGAGCAGGACACCGTCACGGGTCCTGGCCAAAAGTTCGGGGGCACTGGTGGTTTCGTGAGAAGCCATCCATCAATTATGTC
>NZ_JALKFW010000074.1:0-923 GCF_023243055.1 Frankia sp. AgPm24
GTGGGGTGGTGCTGGGGGCCCAGGGGGTGGGTTCGTGCAGGAGGGCGAGGGGGGTGTTGTCCCAGTCGATGTGGGGGGTGGGGTGGGTGGCGTGGAGGGTGCGGGGGAGGGTGTTGTGGTGGAGGGCCTGGATGATTTTGATGGTGCCGGCGATGCCGGCGGCGGCCTGGGTGTGGCCGATGTTGGATTTGAGGGAGCCGAGGTGGAGGGGTTTGTCGGTGGGGCGGTCGGTGCTGTAGACGGCGTGTAGTGCCTGGGCTTCGATCGGGTCGCCCAGCGGCGTTCCGGTGCCATGTGCCTCGACGACCTGAATGTCGTGGGGGCTGAGGCCGGCATTACTGAGTGCGGCCTGGATGACGCGTTGCTGCGACGGCCCGTTCGGTGCGGTCAGACCATTACTGGCACCGTCCTGGTTGATGGCGGTGCCGCGGATGACGGCGTGGATGGAATGGCCGAGGCGTTGGGCGTCGCTGAGGCGTTCCAGGACGAGGACGGTGACGCCTTCTGACCAGCCGGTGCCGTCGGCGTCGGCGGAGAAGGAACGGCAACGTCCATCCGCGGAAAGGCCGCGCTGCCGGGAGAAGTCGATGAACATTGCGGGGGTCGCCATCACCGCCACCCCGCTGGCCAGCGCCAGGGTGGATTCCCCGGAACGCAGGGACTGCACGGCCAGGTGAACGGCGACCAGGGATGAGGAGCAGGCGGTGTCGACGGTGACCGCCGGCCCTTCGAAACCAAGGACATAGGACACCCGGCCCGACGCCACGCTGCCCGCGCTGCCGGTGATCCGGTGACCCTCCAACGATTCCGGCGTCGCCCCCTCGCCCGCGGCGTAGTCGTGGTACATCAGGCCGCTGAAGACGCCGGTGGGGGTGCCGCGGAGGGTGTCGGGGTCGAGGTGGGCGTGTTCGAGGGCTTCCCAG
>NZ_JALKFW010000075.1:0-921 GCF_023243055.1 Frankia sp. AgPm24
TCCGTGGCCACGGTCGCGCGTGCGGACACGGGTGGCGACACGGTTCCAGGGCAGGGCTGTGAGCTGGGCATACAGTGCCGGCTGGTTCGCTTTCGCGACGAGGACGTAGTGGGCGCCGCGTTCCACGAGCCAGGTAGCGGTGTCGCGCTGGGTGTGCAACGTGTCCGCGGTCACCACCGCGCCGGCCGGATCGAGGGCGCCGAGCAGTGCTGTGAGCTCGGGAATCTCGTTCGTCTTCGCGTCGACCCCACGCTGGGCGAGGACGACGTGGTGTTGCTGGTCGAACGCGGCGAGCAGGTGCCGGCCGGGTCTGTCGCCGTGGCGTGAGCCGCGCAGGGTCTTCCCGTCGACCGCGATCCGCCGCCGTCGTCCTTTGGTCGGCGTGGTCGCCGCCGCGGCCCAGGCCCCGAGGGCTGTGTCCAGCGCGTCGGTGTCGAGACGGGCGAGGACCCGGCGGAACGTCGAGGCGTCCGGGACCCACACGATCCCCAGCATGTCCCGGACGGTCTCGCCGGCGTCCGCGGCCCACTCGGCGATCGCGGTGAACGACCGGGCCCCCGCCAGCACCGCGCACGTCGCCAACGTGAGCACGACCGGCAGCCGGTGCCGCGTCCCACGACGTTTCCTCGGGTCGGCGACCTGCACGAACACCGCCAGCAACCCCGCGGGTGACACCGGCCGCGTCGCTGCGCCGGCCATGGCCGACGCCAGCTGATCCAGAACAGGGACAGAAGGAGATAATGGTGCGGCGAGCATGGCACCTCGGGGTGATCAGGATGGCCTAGGAACCTCCATGATCACCCAGGTGTCATGCTCGCCCCGTTTCCGGGGCCAGAACCCGCCGGTCCTCACATCCCACATCCACCGCAGACCCTCGACACGACCCACAAGTCGCTACCCAGCAAACTTGCCGCAGCCCTG
>NZ_JALKFW010000076.1:0-921 GCF_023243055.1 Frankia sp. AgPm24
CGTCGTAGGACGAGCTCGCGGCGCTGGTGGTGAGCCTGCAGGCGGATCTCGCGCGGGCGTTGGCACGGATCGCGGAGTTGGAGGCGCAGGTCGCGAAGACGTCGCGGAACTCGTCGAAGCCGCCGAGTTCGGGCGGGCTGGCCAAGCCGCCGCCGACGTCGCTACGGACGAGGACGGGTCGGCGCCCTGGTGGGCAGGACGGCCATCCCGGGTCGACGCTGCGCATGGTCGCTGATCCTGATGTGCGCCTGGCGCATGAGCCGGGGCCGTGTGGCGGGTGCGGGACGCAGCTGGCCGGCCGGCCGGTGACCCGGACCGAACGCCGGCAGGTGTTCGACCTGCCCGAACTGCGCCCACAGGTGACCGAGCATCAGCTCCTCGAACGGGAATGCGGCTGCGGCTGCGGGACCCGGACGAAGGCGACCCCACCGGCCGGGGTGGACGCCCCGGTGCAGTACGGGCCGCGGGTGACCGCGGCGGCGGTCTACCTGTATGCGGGTCAGTTCCTGTCGAAGGACCGGACCGCGACCGCGCTCGGCGAGCTGGTCGGGATCCCGCTGTCGGCGGGCACGGTCGCGGCGATGGCTACTCGGGCCGCCGCCGACCTGACTGGTTTCCTGACCGCCCTCCGCGACCTGCTCGCCGGCGCCGAGGTGGTCGGCGCGGACGAGACCGGGCTGCGTGTCGCCGGGAAACTGCACTGGGTGCACTGCGCCCGCACCGGGAAGTACACGTTGATCGACTGCCATCCGAAGCGGGGAACCGTCGGGATCGACGCCCTCGGGGTGCTGACCGGCTTCACCGGGGTCGTGGTCCACGACGCCTGGGCGCCGTATGACACCTACACGTCCGCCACCCACCAGCTGTGTGTCGCCCACCTGCTGCGCGAACTCCAAGCCGTGAGCGACACCGCCCCGGCCG
>NZ_JALKFW010000077.1:0-881 GCF_023243055.1 Frankia sp. AgPm24
CAGCAGGCCGTGTCGAGTCTGAGTGATGTGGGTCGGGCATTGTTGACGGCTCGTTCGGTGTGGGAGTTCCGGGCTGGAGTCGTGGCCGTGAGCCCGGATGAGGCGGTGGTGAAACTCCGCGCGATGGCTGCCTCTTCAGGCGGAGAGCAGGTCGCGCGTTCGGAGGGGCGGGTGGTGTTGACGTTTGCTGGTCAGGGTGCTCAGCGTGCGGGGATGGGCCGGGATCTGTGTGCCGCGTTCCCGGTGTTCGCCGCTGCGTTTGATGAGGTTTGTGCGGCGTTGGATGCGGAGCTGGGTGATGCGGCGCTGAGTTCGGTGCGGGAGGTGGCGTTCGCTGATGCGGGTTCTGATCTGGCCGGTTTGCTGGATCAGACCTTGTACACGCAGTCGGTGTTGTTCGCCTTCGAGGTGGCGTTGTGGCGTTTGGTGGAGTCGTGGGGTGTTCGCGCGGATGCGCTGGTGGGGCATTCGATCGGTGAGCTGTCTGCGGCGTTCGTGGCTGGTGTGTGGTCTTTGGAGGATGCCGCGCGTTTGGTGGCTGCCAGGGCTCGTCTGATGCAGTCGCTTCCGGCGGGGGGTGGGATGGCTTCGCTGGCCGCAAGTGAGGAACGGGTCGCGGAGTTGTTGGCCGACCGTGCTGGTGCGTGGGTCGCCGCTGTCAACGGACCGCGAGCCGTGACGGTCTCCGGCGAGCAGGCCGCAGTTGAGGAGATCGTCGCTCTAGCGGCTGGTGCGGGGATCCGAGCGCGGCTGCTGCCGGTCAGTCATGCATTCCACTCACCGCTGATGGATTCGATGCTGGAGGAGTTCGCCGCTGTCGCTGCGGGTGTCGCCTATCGGGAGCCGTCGGCGGCCGGGCGGCGGGAGTGGATGTCGCCGGA
>NZ_JALKFW010000078.1:0-807 GCF_023243055.1 Frankia sp. AgPm24
CCGTGGGTGGTGTCGGGGCGGGATGCGGCGGGTCTTTCGGCGCAGGCGGGCCGGTTGTCGGCGTTTGTGTCGGGGCGGCCTGAGCTGGGTCTGGGGGATGTGGGTTTCTCGTTGGTGACCGGCAGGTCGGTGTTCGCGCATCGGGCGGTGGTGGTGGCGAACGACCGGGCGGGTTTGCTGGCGGGGTTGGGGGCGTTGTCGCGAGAGGAGTCGGCGGCGGGCGTGGTGTCGGGGGTGGCGGTTGCCGGGGCGAAGCCGGTGTTCGTTTTTCCGGGTCAGGGGTCGCAGTGGGTGGGGATGGCGGTGGAACTGTCGGCTTCTTTTCCGGTTTTCCGGGAGAGGTTGGAAGAGTGTGCGGCGGCGTTGGAGCCGTATGTGGACTGGTCGTTGGTGGAGGTGGTGCACGGGGTGGAAGGTGCGCCGGATCTGGGGCGGGTGGAGGTGGTGCAGCCGGTGTTGTGGGCGGTGATGGTGGCGTTGGCCGGGTTGTGGGGGTCGTTCGGGGTGGTGCCGTCGGCGGTGGTGGGGCATTCGCAGGGGGAGATCGCGGCGGCGTGTGTGGCGGGGGCGTTGGGTCTTGAGGATGGTGCGCGGGTGGTGGCGGTGCGCAGCCGGCTGGTGGCGGCCGAGTTGTCGGGTCGGGGTGGGATGGCGTCGGTGGCGTTGCCGTCGGAGGAGGTGGCGGAGCGGCTTGGGGGGTGGGCCGGGCGGTTGTCGGTGGCGGCGGTGAACGGGCCGTCGTCGACGGTGGTGTCGGGTGATCCGCGGGCGTTGGACGAGTTCCTGGCCGGTTGTGAAACGCAGGAG
>NZ_JALKFW010000079.1:0-796 GCF_023243055.1 Frankia sp. AgPm24
TGCCAGCGGTCGCTGACCTGGACCGCGTCGGGCAGGACACGGCGGACCGCTTCGGCGTAGGCGGCGGAGCCGTCCCGGCAGACCACCTCGACGCCGGGATGGGCGCGTAGCCATGCCTCCAAGGCGTCAGCGCCGCGGCCCGGCAGGACATCGACACGGCGCCGGGTCTCGGCGTCGATCAGGATCGTGGCGTAGGACCGTCGGCGACGCAGCGCGAAGTCATCGACCCCGAGGACCCGCGGCACCTGCAACGGTGGGAGCGGCAGACGCAGCAGGCAGCGCAGCGCACTGTGCCGCGACAGCCCGATCGCCAGCGCGGACAACACCCGGGCACTGGCCCTGCCGGCTAACTCCCGCACGACGGCGCCGACCTGCGCGGCCAGCCTCGCCGTGCGCCGCTGGTAACGCTCCAGCACCCCAGGCAGCTGCTCACGAAAGGTCTGCCGACAGCCACCCGTCGGGCAGACCAGCCGACGGACCCGCACGACCACCAGCACCCGGCGGGCATCGATCGCGACATCCGCCAGCGTCCGCTCGTGATAACCATGCACCCGCGACGTCGCCGCCCCACAACCAGGACAGCCCGCCGGCCCGTCAGGCGTCCGCGCCCGCACCCGGACCAGCTCGCCGTCGTCCGTCACATCCTCGACGACCAGCGGCGACAGACCCGAAAACGCCAGCTTGACCAGACGATCCGCTCCACACATGACACATCGTGCCGACACCCACCACCTGGACACGCCCACTTCCAGCGTCAGGCCTCATCGAAGACCACCCTCCGTCACCACCGAAAGTG
>NZ_JALKFW010000080.1:0-785 GCF_023243055.1 Frankia sp. AgPm24
TGACCGTGGACACCGCCTGCTCGTCCTCGCTGGTCGCGCTGCACCTGGCCAGCCAGTCCCTGCGCCGCGGCGAGTGCGAGCTGGCCCTCGCCGCCGGCGTCACGGTGCTGGCCACACCGGACCTGTTCGTCTGGTTCAGCCAGCAGCGTGGGCTTTCCCCCGACGGACGGTGCAAGGCGTTCGCCGCCGCCGCCGACGGCACCGGCTGGGCCGAAGGCGCCGGCGTCATCCTGCTCGAACGACTCTCCGACGCCCGCCGCAACGGCCACCGCGTACTCTCCGTCATCCGCGGCAGCGCCATCAACTCCGACGGCACGAGCAGCCAGCTCTCGGCCCCCAGCGGCACCGCCCAACGCGACGTCATCCACCAAGCCCTCACCGACGCCCACCTCACCCCCGCCGACATCGACGCCATCGAAGCCCACGGCACCGGCACCACCCTCGGCGACCCCATCGAAGCCAACGCCCTACTCGCCACCTACGGCCCCCACCACACCCCCCACACCCCCCTGTGGCTCGGCTCCCTCAAAACCAACATCGGCCACACCCAGGCCGCCGCCGGCATCGCCGGCATCATCAAAATCACCCAGGCCCTCCACCACCACCGCCTCCCCCCCACCCTCCACATCGACACCCCCACCCCCCACGTCGACTGGACCACCCACACCCTCACCCTCCTCACCCACCACCAACCCTGGCCCCCCACCCCACACCGACCCCGCCGCGCCGCCATCTCCGCCTTCGGCATCAGCGGCACCAACGCCCACGTCATCCTCGAAGAAGCC
>NZ_JALKFW010000081.1:0-783 GCF_023243055.1 Frankia sp. AgPm24
GGTCCGGCGGTCGAGGTTCCGGGTGGGGTGATGCTGGCCGGGCGGGTGTCGCTGAACACCCATCCGTGGCTGGCCGAGCACACGATCACCGACACCGTGGTCGTTCCCGGCGCCGCGATCGTCGAGCTTGCCATCGCCGCTGGGGATCGGGTGGATTGTTCGGTGCTGGATGAGCTCGTCATCCACGCCCCCCTGCTGATCCCGACGTCCGGTGTCATCGAGATTCAGGTGCACGTTACCGATGCCGACACCGACTCCGCTGGGCGTCGGCCGGTGACGGTGAGTTCGCGCCTGGTCGGAACGCAGGAGTGGCAGCGGAACGCCGAGGGCTTCCTCACTACCACCGCCGATGTCGCTGGGGCGCAGGCGGTGGCGTTCGAGGCATGGCCGCCGTCGGGAGCACGTCGGGTGTCTCTGGACGATTTCTATGAGCGGCTCGCCGATGACGGCTATGGGTACGGGCCGCTGTTCCAGGGCCTGACAGCGGTCTGGGTGTGGGAAGGGGAGTTGTTCGGCGAGGTCACCCTCCCCGAAGGCGCCGATATCGACGGATACGGAATCCACCCCGCCCTCCTCGAAGCCGCCCTCCACCTGCCCACGGCCACCACCCCGCCTACCGGCGACACACTCATGCCGTTCACGTGGAACCGTGTCATCCTCCACGCCACCGGCGCCACCACCCTCCGGATCCGCGCGACCCTAGGCCCCGGCGGGTTGGCGATGGACCTGGCCGACACCGCGGGCGAGCCGGTCCTGACCTTGGGAGCCCTCACCTCACGGCCC